>DATFCQ010000046.1:0-9746 GCA_035252905.1 Allostellaceae bacterium
GAGAGAGGGCCGGGGTGAGGGGCTCTTGAATTCGACAAATTCTGCGAGGAGCCCATCATGATCACCGCGATCGTGCAATACCGCCTGCCGCCGTCGATCGATCAGCAGGCCTGCGCCGAGCATTTCCGCAAGATCGCCCCCGGCTTCCGGACCGTGCCGGGGCTCGTCCGCAAACAGTTCATTTACGCCGAGGACGGCTGGGCCGGCGGCGTCTATCTGTGGGAGAGCCGTGCTCAGGCCGAAGCCTTCTATTCCGGCCCGTGGCTGCAGGGCATCCGCGAGCGCTACGGCATGGACCCGCAGATCCGCTATTTCCATACTGCCTGCATCACCGACAACGCGCTTGAAACCGTCTTGCTGCCCGAAGCGGCGGAGTAGGAAAATGGCGGAATGCGCTGCGCTTTTCCGCCCTACATTGAACCGTAGGGCGGAAAAGCGCAGCGCATTCCGCCGCCACGGCGCGACGGCTCGAACAGGCTGTCAGACCGGCATCCCGCGCCGCTGGTGGCGGCGGCCAAGGGTTGCGGTCTCCTCGCGGTGGCCGGCGATGACGCGAACGCCTTCGTCGAGGCGTGCGACAATCGTTTCCGGCGCGCAGGCTTCGAGAAAGGCGATATGGTTTTTGCGGCAGGCGGCGAAGACGCGGTCGCGCGCCTGCTGCATCTCGGGCGGGTAGGGGTCGCGCGGGACGGCACGGTAGCCGAGCGCGAGACCGAGATCGCCGGGGCCCATTTCGGCAAAGCCGAGGCCCGGCACGGCAAGGATCTCCCCGCAGCGGGCGACGCCCTCCGGGCTTTCGAGCTTGATCCCGAGCAACAATTCGCCCTCGGGGTTGAGCGGCCAGGGGTCGCAACGCATCAGATATTCCTCCGCCGACAGGCCCCAGATCGGCGCCGCGGTCGCTTCCGAGCCGCGGCCGCGGGTGCCGCGGCCGAGCTTTCCGGCGGCAATCGCAGCCGGGTCGTGAGCGCCGGAGAGGCGCGCCAGAGGCGAGGGCAGGGCCGGATCGAGGCCGGCAGTCTGGTACGGATAGCGGCAGGATTCGACAAAGGCGCGCACCGCCTCGGCCGACTCGGCCTGGCACAGCGAGATCCCGTGCACGCCGCGGCCGAGGATCTGGCGGAACTGCCAGGCATTGAAGCGGATATTGGCGGCGTCGGTGCCGTTGACCGGCGCCTCGACGATGACCGCCGGCGTCCGGTGGCCCGAGCGCGTCGGCCCGGCCTCGGCGAGCCCTTGCATATATTCGGCGAGGCCCGCCATGTCGAACGCGCCGTGCTCCATCCCGATATTGATGTAATCGGCCCAGGTCTCCGCATCGGCGCGCCCCGCTTCGCGCGTTAATACGTGACCGCTGTGCCCACCGACGTAATAGATCGCCTGATCCTGCGCCAGCAATTCGATCGCCCGGTTGATGCGGGTCGCCATTTCTCGCTCCTCTCTACCGGCGCCCGGCCGCGTAGTCGTCGCGGATGCGGTTGCGCATGTGGGCGAGGCCGGCGGCGATGTAGCCGCCGTCGATCGCGATCTCGGCGCCGTTGATGAAGCTCGATTCATCGGAAGCAAGGAACAGGACGAGATCGGCGCATTCCCGCGGCGTCCCCTGGCGCCCCAGCGGGATCGCGCTGCGCGCGGCATGGGCGAAGGCTGCGCCGCCGCTGCGGAAAAAGCCGGTGTCGGCGATCTGGCCAGGATGGATCGAGTTGACCCGGATGTTCCAGCGGGCGAATTGCAGCACCGCGGTCTTGGTCAGGCCGCGCAATCCCCATTTCGTCGCCGTATAGGCGGCATCGTCATGTGCGGTGAGCCCCGCGGTCGACGAGATGTTGACGATCGCCCCGCCGCCGCTGTCGCGGATTGCCGGCGCGCAGTGCTTCATGCCGAGGAGCGGCCCGGTCAGATTGACCGCGACCGTGCGGTTCCACGCCTCGATCGCCGTGTCGACGATGCCTTGCCGGGCGATCGTCCCGGCATTGTTGACGAGGATGTGGAGCTTGCCGAATTCCTTGAGCGCGGCCGCGACGACCGCCTGCCAGGCGGCCTCGTCGGCCGCGTCGTGGCGCAGAAAGATCGCCCGTCCGCCCGCGCCTTTGAGCCGGCCCGCCAGTGCCTCGCCGGCTGCGTTGTCGATGTCGGTCAAGACTACCGCCGCGCCCTCGCGCACAAACAATTCGGCTTCCGCCGTGCCCTGTCCGCCTGACGCGCCGGTAATCAAGACCACCTTGCCGTCGAGCCTCGCCATCGCCGTTCCTCCGCTGCACTATGCTGTTGCCGAAATTATCACGGGTCGCGCGGCGCTGGAGCCGGTCCGCGCCGGAAAAGAGGGAGGCCAAACATGACGACGCTTCTGCCCTATACCGGCCAGGAGTTTCTCGACAGCCTCGACGACGGCCGCGAGGTGTGGATCTATGGCGAGCGCGTCCGCAAGATCACAGAGCATCCGGCCTTCCGCAACACGGCGCGGATGATCGCGCGGCTTTACGACGCGCTGCATCGCGACCACCGCGAAGGACAGAATGTATTGACCGGCCCGACCGAATGGGGCGGGTTTACGCACCGCTATTTTGTCGCGCCGCGCGGGGCCGCGGATCTTGTCGCCGGGCGCGAGGCGATCGCCGGCTGGGCGCGTCTGACCTGGGGCTGGCTCGGGCGCTCGCCCGATTACAAAGCCGCCTTTCTGGCGACCCTGGGCGCCAATGCGGAGTTTTATGCGCCCTACCAGGACAACGCGCGGCGCTGGTACCGCTTCAGCCAAGAGCGCGTCCCCTATGTCAACCACGCGATCATCCACCCGCCGGTCGACCGCCACATGGCGCCCGGCGCGCCCGGCGGCCCGACCGACATCTACGCCCATGCGACAAGGGAGACCGATGCCGGCATTTACGTCAGCGGCGCCAAGGTCGTCGCCACCGGCTCGGCGTTGACGCATTTCACCTTTGTCGCCCATGCCGGATTGTTGCCGATCCGCGACCGGAATTTCGCGCTCGTCTTTCTCGTCCCGACCAACGCCAAGGGCGTCAAGTTCATCTGCCGCGTCTCGAACGAAGAGCGCGCCGCCGTGCTCGGCACCCCGTTCGACTACCCGTTGTCGAGCCGCCTCGACGAGAACGACGCGATCTTCATCATGGACGAGGCCTTTGTCCCGTGGGAGGATATCTTTGTCTATGGCGATATTGACAAGGCCAACACGTTCTTTCCGCAGAGCGGTTTTGTCCCGCGTTTCCAGTTGCACGGCTGCACGCGGCTCGCGGTCAAGCTCGACTTCATCGCCGGGCTCCTGATCAAGGCCACGGAGACCGCGGGGACGCGCGAGTTTCGCGGGGTCGAGGCCAATCTCGGCGAGGTCATTTCCTGGCGCAATGCGATGTGGGCGCTGTCGGACGCAATGGCGAAGAGCCCCGATCCGTGGACCGGCGGCTTTGTCCTGCCGAACGCCGAGGCCGGTGCCGCCTATCACGTGCTGGGCCCCGAGGCTTATGTGCAAGTGAGGCACCAGATCGAGAGGACGGTCGCCAGCAGCCTCATTTACCTCAACTCGCATGCCAGCGACTTCAAGGTGCCGGAATTGCGCAAATATCTCGATCTCTATGTCCGCGGCACCGGAGGCGTCTCCGCGGTCGAGCGGGTCAAACTGATGAAACTGTTATGGGATGCGGTCGGCACCGAGTTCGGCGCCCGCCACGAATTGTACGAGATCAATTATTCCGGCAGCCACGAGGAGATCCGCCGCTACGCGTTATTGGGCGCGGTCGCGTCGGGGCAATACGAGCGCTGGAAGAGCTTTGCCGACAGCTGCATGGCCGAATACGACCTCGACGGCTGGACCGTGCCCGATCTGATCGGGCCGGAGGATGTGACGGCGATCCGCTGACAGCCTGCCGGAGCGATAAGCGCTTACGGGTACGGGCGGATGATGCAGCCGGTCCCGACGATGCAGGAGATCAGGATGGGACCGCCCGGGTTGATAATGGGGCCGCCCGGGTTGATGACCGGGGGCGACAGCGGGTTTTTCCAGACCGGGAGTTTGAAGATTGAGCCGATCGACAGGTCGCTGCCCGCCGCGACGCGGTCGAGTTGCGTGTTGGTGAGCCGGGTCGGCTTGGCACCGGCGGTGCCGACGGACGCCGCAACGAGAAGGGCGGCACAGAGGGCGGCATAGAAAGAGGATCGGGTCATTTGTCCCTTCGGCATACGCGGCCGAGTTGATCGCACCGGGCGCATCCTATTCCCGAAGAAAAAAGCATGAAACTATTCAAAATAACTACTCCAAATGGGTGGGGAACGGGTGGGTGCCTAATCAAAATTGCGAGGCATCGGCGGGTCTCCCCGGCGGCTGCTTCGGCTCCCTATGCGAATGGCCGCACGCAGGCGGACCGGGCGATCGTGAACAGAGGGGTTCGCGTCATGGCCACCAACGCGTCGTGGTGGCGCCGTTCCCGCCCGAGACCCGAGGAAAGCCGCTGCCCGATACACTCGCGCCGGAGATTTCGGCTGCAACCATCACGCCGCAGACCGCCTGAACCGGCGGCGCTTCAGCCCGCGTTCTGCGCCTTCTTCCAACTGTCGCGCAATCCGACCGTGCGGTTGAAGACGAGGCGGTCGGGCAGGCCGTCGGGGTCGCGGCAGAAATAGCCCTGGCGCTCGAACTGCACCGCTTCGCCCGCGGCGAGGTCGGCGAGCGCCGGCTCGACCAGGGCGTCCCTCAGCACCTCGCGCGAATGGGGGTCGAGGTCGGCAAAGGCGTCGCCCTCGGCGCCGGGATCGGGGCGGGTGAAGAGCGGGGTGTAGAGGCGGATCTCGGCCGGACGGGCCGCGGCCGCGGCGACCCAGTGCAGGGTCGCGCGAACCTTGCGGCCGTCCGGCGCGTTGCCGCCGCGCGTCGCCGGGTCGTAGGTGCAGCGCAGTTCCGCGATCTCGCCCGCCGCGTTCTTCACGACCTCGCGGCAGGTCACAAAATAGGCATAGCGCAGCCGCACCTCGCGCCCCGGCGCCAGGCGGAAGAACTGCTTTGGCGGGTCCTCAAGGAAGTCGTCGCGCTCGATATAGAGTTCGCGCCCGAACGGCACCGCGCGCGTGCCAGAGGCCGGGTCCTCCGGGTTGTTGACCGCGGGCAGCATCTCCGTCCGGCCTTCGGGGTAATTCTCGATGACCACCTTCAGCGGCCGCAACACTGCCATCCGCCGCATCGCGCTCCGGTTCAGATGCTCGCGCACGGCATGTTCGAACATCGCCAGATCGACGAGGCTCGCCGCGCGGGCGATCCCGACCTGACGGGCGAAGTCGCGGATCGCCGCCGCCGGCACGCCGCGGCGCCGCAGCCCTGCCAGGGTCGGCATGCGCGGGTCGTCCCAGCCGGCGACGTGGCCCTCCTGCACCAGCCGGGTCAGGATCCGCTTCGACAGGACCGTATGGGCGAGGTTGAGGCGGGCGAACTCGTACTGCCGCGGCCGCGCCGGCACCGGCAGGTTGTCGATCAGCCAGTCGTAGAGCGGCCGGTGGTCCTCGAATTCAAGCGTGCACAAGGAATGCGTGATCCCCTCGATCGCGTCCGACTGGCCGTGCGCGAAATCATAGGTCGGGTAGATGCACCATCCGGTGCCGGTACGCGGATGCGCTTCGTGCAGGATGCGGTAGAGGACCGGGTCGCGCAGATTGATGTTGGGCGAGGCCATGTCGATCTTGGCCCGCAGCACGCGCGCCCCATTGGGAAACGCGCCGGCGCGCATGCGGCGGAACAGATCGAGGTTCTCGGCAACGCTGCGGTCGCGCCACGGGCTGTTCTGCCCGGGCTCGGTCAGGGTGCCGCGCAAGGCGCGCATCTCCTCGGCCGGGAGGTCGTCGACATAGGCCTTTCCGGTGCTGATCAAATATTCCGCCCAGTCGTAGAGCTGCTCGAAATAATCGGAAGCGTGGTGGAGGTGCGCGCCCCAGTCGAAGCCGAGCCAGCGCACGTCGCGCTGGATCGCGTCGATGTATTCCTGTTCCTCCTTCGCCGGGTTGGTGTCGTCGAAGCGCAGATGACAGCGGCCGCCAAATTCCTCGGCGACGCCGAAATTGAGACAGATCGCCTTGGCGTGGCCGATATGGAGATAGCCGTTGGGCTCGGGCGGGAAGCGGGTGACGACCTCCTTCTGGCGCCCGCTTTCGAGATCGGCCGCGATGATGTCGCGGATGAAGTCGCGCCCCGCCTCTCTCGCCTTGTCGCTTGCCATTCCGCGCCCCGGGGTTTTCTGCACAGACCGTTATGTGGCGCAAAGCCGCCGCCGCGGAAAGCCCCGGGCTACCGGACCGCGGGCTCCTGAGCTTGGCGAAGGGCCGCCCGCCATGCGGGCCTCCCGCCTTCGCGGGAGCAGGCTCCGGCCCGCGGTCCGCCCGGGGTCAGCCGCGCACCGCAGCGGCGATCATCGCGAAAGCCGCGACGCCGGCGCGCATCTCGGCGGTCGTAATCGGGTAAGGCGCCCTGCCCGCGACCGCGTCGGCGAAGGCGTCGAGATTGGCGCGCACCGAATCGACGGGGGCGAAGGCGCGGCGCTCCGGCGCGGCGCCGCTGCGCCGCAGGATGAGTTCGGTGCGGCCGAGGGCTTCGGCCGAGGCGTGGCGGGCGAAAGCGTGAAGCCGCCAGTAAAACGGCGTCGAGCGCACCGCCGAGAGCGTCCCGCTTACGCCCGACTCGAATTCCAACAGGGCCGAGAGAGCGTCGAGCGGATCGGGCGGCGGTTTTATCGATAGAAGCTGCGCCTGGACCCGCCGCACCGGACCGGCGAGCGCGATCATTGCATCGAGCATGTGAACCCCGGTCCCGGTCATGCCGCCGGCCGGGGTCTCGTCGGGCGAGTGGCGCCAGCCCCCGAAGGTGCCGGCGACCTCGTTGGAAAAATGCGCCTCGATGTGCAGGATTTCGCCGAGCGCGCCGCTCTGCTTGAGGCGCAACACTTCCTGAAAGGCCGGGAAGAAGCGCTTGTCGGTACCAATCCCGAGCACGACCCCGGCCTCTGCGCAGGCGGCGATCGCGCGCTCGGCATCGCCGGTATCGAGGCACAGCGGCTTTTCGCAGAACACCGCCTTTCCGGCCCTCGCCGCGGCGATGATCTGCTGGCAATGCAGCGAATGGGGAGTCGCCAACACGACCGCGTCGATCTGCGGATCGGCGAGCACCGGCCCGAGCCCCGCTACGGGCTCGAGCCGGTATTGCGCCGTGAAATCGCGGTGCCGTCCGGGATCGCGGCTGACTGCGTGGGTGAAGCGGATCTTGTCGCTCCCCTCCGCCGCCGCGACCAGGGTGCGGCCCCAGCGGCCGAGGCCGACGATCGCCGCGGTGATCATGCCGCGTTCCGGACGGCGCCCAATTCAGCGGGCGGGGCCGCCAACATGCTTGTGGAAGAAGGCAAAGACCTTGTGCCAGCCGTCGACCGCCTGCTCCGGCCGGTAGTTCGGGCGATACCAGGCGAAGAAGGCATGCCCGGCGCCGTCATAGCGGTGGAACTCGTATGTCTTGTCGAGCCGCTTCAATTCCGCCTCGGTGCGGTTGACCTGATCGGCCGACGGGTTCGGGTCCTCGTTGCCAAACAGGCCCAACAGCGGGCAGGCGATCCCTTCGGTCAGATCGATCGGGGCCACCGGCTGGGCCTTGGTCAGCCGCGACTTGTCGTCGACAATGACGTTGCCGCCCCAGCAATCGACCGCGGCCTGGACCAGATGCGACAATTTACAGGCGACAAGGTAGGTCTGCCGCCCGCCCGAGCAGAAGCCGATCACCCCGACCTTGCCGCTCGCATGCGGTTGCGAGCGCAGAAAGTCGATCGCCCCGGTCACATCGCCAAGCATCTGCTCGTCGGGAACGCCGCCGCTCTCGCGCACCTTGGCGACCACCTGTTCCTGCGCGCCGTCGCCGACGCGGAAGTAGAGGCTCGGCGCGACCGCGGCATAGCCGTGATGGGCGAATTTGCGCGCGACCTCGCAGGTCCACTCGTCCCAGCCCGGCATGTGATGAATGACGACGATGCCGGGATGCGGCCCGGCATTGGCCGGATGCGCGTAATACGCCTCGCCGCGGTCGCCGCCATGGCCGCGGTAATGCGCCATCCCTGCCTCGATGTTGCGAAACGCCATGTCGTTCCTCCCGTGTTTCTCCGTCCCGGCCGGGCGCGGGCGGCTCTCTTCGCACCGCCGCCGGCGAATTGCAAGGCCGCCGGGCGCGCCCGGCAAATTGGCAATCCGCCCGGGTCGGGGCTATTTTGCGGCAAGGAAGCGATGGAGAACGCGATGACCGACGCGCCGGTGACGGTGGCCCTGGGCGAGGATTATCCCGAATTGCGCGAGGCGATCCGCAGGATCTGCGAGCGCTATCCCGGCGCCTATTGGCGCCGGCTCGAAGCCGAGCAGGCCTATCCGACGGAATTCATCAAGGAATTGACCGAGAGCGGGTTTCTCGCCTCGCTGATCCCCGAGGAGTACGGCGGCTCCGGCCTGCCGTTGCGCGCCGCCGCGGTGATCCTCGAAGAGATCAACGCATCGGGCTGCACGGCGAGCCAAGGCCACGCCCAGATGTACATCATGGGCACGGTATTGCGGCACGGCAACGAGGAGCAGAAGCGGCGTTATCTGCCAAAGATCGCCTCGGGCGAACTGCGCCTGCAGGCCTTTGGAGTGACCGAGCCGACCACGGGCTCCGACACGACAAGGCTGAAGACGCGGGCGGTGCGCGAAGGCGACCATTACGTCGTCAACGGCCAGAAGGTGTGGACCTCGCGGGCGCGCCACTCGGATCTGATGCTGCTGTTGGCGCGCACGACGCCGCTTAACGAGGTCAAGCGACGCACCGAAGGGCTGTCGGTCTTTCTCGTCGATCTGCGGCAGAGCCAGGGGCATGGGGTCGAGATCCGGCCGATCGAGGCGATGATCAACCACAACACGACCGAGGTCTTCTTCGACAATCTGAAGGTCCCGGCGGAAAACCTGATCGGCGAGGAGGGCAGGGGCTTCCGCTATATCCTCGACGGCATGAACGCCGAGCGCATCCTCGTCGCCCAGGAATGCATCGGCGACGGGCGCTGGCTCTTGAACAAAGGCATCGAATACGCCAAGGAGCGCGTCGTCTTCGACCGGCCGATCGGGCAGAACCAGGGGGTGCAGTTCCCGCTGGCGCGCGCCTATGCCGAACTCGAAGCGGCCGACATGATCTGCCGCCGCGCCGCCGCCCTGTTCGACGCCGGGAAGGAATGCGGCGCCGACGCCAATATGGCAAAGCTTCTGGCCTCGGAAGCGACCTGGCACGCCGCCGAGGCGACGATGCAGACCTATGGCGGCTTTGCCTATGCCAGGGAATACGACATCGAGCGCAAATGGCGCGAAGCCCGGCTCTACCAGACTGCGCCGATCTCGACCAATCTGATCCTCGCCTATATCGGCCAGCACGTCTTGGGGATGCCGCGGTCGTATTGAGAGCGCCTTTTCAGCCGGATACGGCCGCCGGACGAGGAGGAGATGGCGTGGGCGCGGCAACGTGCGCGCGAACTTGGCCTCCTATAGTGCGCACGATCCGCGGAGAGGATGATCCTAGAGCGGCTTCGAGATCAGTTTGATTTGTAGGGCGGGAAAGGCGCAGAGGCTGACAGCCCGTTTTGAAAGTCATGAGGCGGGCAGTCGTCTGCGATTGGGATGAGCGAGGCGGTGGAGCATGAGGCGGATCGCGGCCAAGGTGACCATTGCCTCGGAGACCTCGGGCAGCGTCTGGTAGTCCTTGGACA
>DATFCQ010000047.1:0-2533 GCA_035252905.1 Allostellaceae bacterium
GGTGCCGGTGCCGGCGAGCCTCCCGGCGCCGCAGGGGAAGCGCCTGTCGACGCAGGAGGCGTTTGGCCGCCTCCTCGGCGACATCGGGGCGAGCCGGACGCCGCTCGCCGAGCGGATCGTCACGACCTCGCCCGACGTCACCGTGTCGACCAATCTCGGCCCCTGGGTCAACCGCCGGGGCCTCTTTGACCGCGCCGAGCGGGCCGACACCTTTCGCGAAGAGAAGGTGGTTTCGGCCCAGCGCTGGGCGATGTCGCCCCACGGCCAGCACATCGAACTCGGCATTGCCGAGAGCAATCTGTTCCTGCAATTGGCCGCGCTCGGTCTCTCCGAGCCGCTGTTCGGGGCGCGCCTCCTGCCGATCGGCACGCTCTACGACCCGTTCATCAAGCGCGGCCACGACGCGCTGAACTACGCCTGCTATCAGGATGCGCGCTTCATCATCGTGGCGACCCCGTCGGGGGTCACGCTGGCTCCGGAGGGCGGCGCCCATCAGTCGATCGGGGAGCCGGTCATCGGCCTGACCCAGCCCGGATTGACGAGCTTCGAGCCGGCCTTTGCCGACGAGCTTGCGGTCCTGTTGCGCTGGGCTTTCGAGGAGATCCAGAGGGAGGAGGGCGGGTCGGTCTATTTCCGCCTGTCGACCCGGCCGATCGCGCAGCCCGAGCGCACGATCGACGAGGACCTGCGGACGGCGATCGTCGACGGCGGCTATTGGCTGCGCCCTCCGGCACAAGGGGCGGAACTCGCCATCGCCTATTGCGGCGCGGTCGCTCCCGAGGCTGAGGCCGCCTTTGCGGCGGTGATCGAAGACATCCCCGGGGCCGGGCTGTTGGCGATCACCTCGCCCGACCGCCTGCACCGCGAGTGGCGCATGGCGCGCCGGAACGGCGCGACGAGCGCCGCCGAGCGGCTCTTGGGACGGCTCGGCCGCGGCGCGGCGCTCGTCACCGTCGGGGACGGCGCTCCGGCGACCCTGTCCTGGCTCGGCGCCGTCGTCGATACGGCGATCATTCCGCTCGGCGTCGACCGCTTCGGCCAGTCCGGCGACATCCCCGATCTCTACCGCGCCTACGGCATCGACGCCGAGGCGATCCTCGACGCCGCCGCGCGCGGCTGCCTGCTCGCCTCCGGCCGGCGGCTGGAGCGCTGAAACGCAAACTTCTATTTAAAAACCCTCTCCCCCATCGGGGGAGAGGGCAGGGTGAGGGGGCTTTTGGCGCTCGCCGGTTGCTCCCCCTCACCCCGCCCTCTCCCCCAGTGGGGGAGAGGGAGAGAATACGAAGGGAGAGAGAGAAGACTGGAGGCGCGGCCGGCTCAGGCGGCCGTCGCGGGGGTCTGCCGCTTGGCGAAGTCGCGGATCTCGTCGAGGCTTTCGCTCGCCCGCCGGCGCAGGACGTCGGCGGCGTCGGCGCCGGTCTTGGCTGCCAGCATCGTGATCTCGCGCCCGTGATTGGCGCTCTTTTCGATCATCTGCTTGGCGTATTCGGTGTTCTTGGCGAGGCGCTCCTCGACCGAGGCGGGCTGGGCAAGGTCGCGCAGCAAGGTCGTCGCGTCCTCGATCGACTGGCGGGCCATCTCGATCTGCTTGCGGGCAAGCGCCTGCACGCCCTCGACGGCCATCTGGTTGGCCTGGGTGAAGGCTTCGATATTGCGGCGCTGATAGGCCAGAAAGGCGTCGACGTCGAACGCGCGGAAGCGGAAATCGGCGATAAATTTGGTCACGTCGAAATCAAAAAAGCTCGAACGGGCATCTGCCATCGCTGCGGTTCCGATCTGATGAGGGGGTGTGCTTATTGTGCGCTGCACAACGAACCCTATATCGGCGATCGGCAGGGCGGGGTCAAGCCCTGTTTTTTCGCGCTGCAATATCAGACCGGAGCCGGGTGCGGCGGTCGGTAGGAGGGAAGGAGCCAGCGTTCGATCCGGCGCAGGCGGGCGTCGAGGGCCGCCATCGTACGCGCCAGATCGGGCGAATTATCGCGCTGCCATACCCGCATCGTCGCCAGGTAAGCGCCGGCCACAAGCCGGGTTGCGAGCGCGCCGGAAAAACCGGTGGTGGAAATGTCCGCCGCTTCGAGCATCCAGCCCATTGAGCGCGACAATGAGGCCGCAGCGCACAACCCGGCGACCGGATCGAACGGCAATTCGCGCGCGAGTGCGGCGATCGCCGGTTTGTGCGGCTGCAGCGCGTCAAACCGCCGCATCAGCAGATCGAACAGCCGATCGCGCGGGCGCTCGTCCGGCTCGGCCGCAGGCGGCTCGGCAAGAACGGCCTCGTCGACCCGCCGGAAGATCGCGCCGAGGATCGCCTGCTTCGACCCGAACAGGCGGTAGACCCGCAGGATCGGCAATCCGCTCTCGGCGGCGACGGCGGCGGGGGTGAGCCGCCGCCATCCCTCGCCGGCAATCAGGGCAAGCGCCGCCTCGACGATGCGGTCGGCTTCGCCCTGCGGGACCGCGTCCGGCGGGCCGTCCTCGCGGGCGCGGCGCGCTCTTCGCGCCATCCCGTCAGCTCGCCAATTCGCGCGAG
>DATFCQ010000048.1:0-14291 GCA_035252905.1 Allostellaceae bacterium
CTCTATCCATGCGATCCAGGAACCGACAAGTCAGACCCGTGTCAATCACAATTTACGCCGATCCCACCCCCGCCCCGCAAACTCGCGCTCCGCGCCCGCCGGATCGGCACGGAAGTCCGGTAGCCTACCTGGGCAGTTACGGTCAATTGCTGAAAAGGCGCATTCAGAAACGATTTCCCGGCTTCTTGGTTGTGCCTAGGTCGATATCCGGCAGCTCCGGTCTGTCCTGCCTGTATCAGCGCCGCAGCTCGGCGTCCGGCTGGTTGACGAAGATCAGCACGGCCAGCAGCGTCAGATAGAAACGGAATGCCGCTTCCTGCCCGTTCCATATCTTCGATTGCCACATCGCGAAATACTCGCCGCCGACCACCATGAACCCGGTGAACCATAAGAGGAAGCCGACGCCGGCGCCGATGAAGACGAAGCGCTTCGCCCGTGCGAAGCCCGCCGCATCGGCGCGCAACGCCCGCGCCAGGGCCACGGATGCCGCCGCGAACGCGGCGCAGGTGAGCCCCTCCACGGCAATGATGATCCAGTAGGCGGCGTTCCAGGCCCACGGCGCAGCGATAGCGCGGTCCGGCCGCAGCGCATTGCCGGGAAAGGTGGTGTCCATGCTCAGTACGTGACGCACGAAGTCATGGTTCGACTGGTAATCCATGATATTATCGAAGGTGACTACGAAGGCGAACAATGCAATGCTGGCGACCATGGCCAGCTTGACCAGCCGACACGCGATCATGCCACATCCCCCCGGTTGGCCAGCATTGATGCAGGCTGACGGCGAGACCGATACTACTCCTTGGCCAGTGGCTGCACGTGCTCCACGCGCAACTCTTCGACGATCAGTCTCCTGATCCGCAGTTCGCCCACTTGGCCGCTGCGCAGCTTTGTTCGGCCGAGCGCGAGCTGACCGATGGCGAGCTGACCGATAGCCATCGCGCCCACCGCCAACGCGCCGAGCGCTACCGCTCCCAAGGCGAATGCGCCGACTGCCATGGCCCCTGTGCGCCGCACTGCCGTTTCCCGGCGCCAAGCCGGAGCAGGAGCCGATGTCTGCCCAGGCGCTTTCGCCTCACCTGTGTCATCCCTGCTCATTGTGTCATCCCGCGCGAGCGGGGACTCGGAGGAAATCGACTGTGCGCTTCCTCCGGGCACCGCTTTCGCGTTAGAGAGTATGCAAATCTCCAAAAGACCCAGATTTTCAGTACTTTACCCGTCGTCCCCGCGAACGCGGGGACCCAGGGGCCACAGGGCAGAAAGCCTTGATAGGTGGCCCCTGGACGCCCGCTTTCGCGGGCATGACGGGATAGAGGCGTGAAGATTTGTACGTACCCCGGCGCTTTCGCGGGCATGACGGGCCGACGGAAACCGCCGACTACTGCGCTGCGGCGCGCATCGGGATTTGCGATTTGAGGAAATTGCGCACGCGGTTGATCGTGCGCGCCTTGAGTTCCGGCGGCTCGCGCCACGGGAAGACCGTGATCTCGGCGTTCGGCGCCAGCGAGGCCACGTCGATCGAGGTCTGCAGCGGATGCGACGGCGTGTCGTCCGGCAGGACGAGGATCGGCGTCCGGCAGTTCTTGATGAACTCGCGCGGCACGCTGTACAGGAAATCGGGCTGCACGCGCCACAAGCTGTGGAAATACTTCTCGATCGTGTCCATCGACACCTCGGGTCGGCGGGCGCGGAAATCGGCGAGCCAATTCTCGTGGCTGTGCCTCACCATGACGTCCGGGTCTTCCGGCCGGTGGCCGACGGTCTGGCAGAACACCGCGGCCACGACGCGGTCAGGCGCTCGCTGCAGCAGCTTCCCGGCAAAGCAGCCGCCGATGCAGTAGCCCATGTAAAGGAATTCGCGGATCCCGAGATGGTCCATCAGCCCGAGCTGGTCGTCGGCGAACGCGTCCCACGCCTTGTCGACCGGCACCGGACCGGTCGACTCGCCGCCATTGGCATTGCGCTGGTCCATCGTGATGCAGCGGAAGTCGTTCTTGAACTCTTCCATCGCATTGATCACTGCAGTCGGCCAGTTGCTGACGCGGGAGTTGAGTCCGCCGCCGGGAGTGACCAGCAGCGGAAAACCGGAGCCGACCTCCTCGTAGCGAATGCGAGTTTCGCCCTTTTGATAGAACGGCATGGCAGTCTCCTCCGAGGTTGCGGCCGCCGCGCTCGTCGCGGCCGGCAGGGTGCGCAGGCAGGCGTTTTAAACCAATCGGACGCGTTTTCGGAAGCGTTTCGCTGCGAGCGGTCCCGATCAGGTCCGGTCCACCAAAGAAGAGAAGTACAGGTGCATCTGCGGCGCGCAGCGCTCGACGAGGGGCGCCCGCTCCCGGGTCGAGCGGCCGTAGGAGCGCCTCCAGACTTACGTCCGGCTTCGGCGCATCTCGGACGAGGCCGTGCGACGCCCAAGCCAATTATTTCGCCGGCTCGGCAAATGCTTCGGCGCGGCAATTCGCACCGGACGTGACAATCCCTGCTTCGCCCTCCGGGCGGCGCCGGGCGGGTGTTGGTCCCCGGCTCGATGACGTACTCGCAAGGATCGAATTACCGTTTTAGAATGAGAGAACGAGGCGAGAGCTCCCGCGGAGCCCATGTCGTGCCGTTGCCCTCTTGGACAGGAGAACAACCTGATGATTGATCTCTATTTCTGGCCGACCGGTAACGGCAAGAAGATCGTCATTCTGCTCGAGGAATTGGGGCTGCCCTACACGATCAAACCGATCAACATCGGCCGCGGTGACCAGCTCACTCCCGAGTTTCTGAAGATTTCTCCCAACGGGCGGATGCCGGCAATCATCGACGACGAGCCGATGGGTGGCGGCGCGCCGCTTTCGATCTTTGAATCCGGCGCGATCATGACGTATCTGGCCGAGAAGACCGGACGCTTCTGCCCCTCGGATCCGCGCGGCAAGTACGACGTTGCCCAATGGGTCAGCTGGCAGCTCGCCAATCAAGGTCCCAAGCTCGGCGAGCAAGGCCATTTCCGGCGCGCGCTCGAAGCCGGAAATAACGGCGACCTTTCCTACGCCATTCGCCGCTTTGACAATGAAACCCATCGCATCTACGGCGTCATGAATCTCGGTTTGTTCAACAAGCGTTATCTCGCCGCCGGCCAGTACACGATCGCCGACATGATCTGCTATCCATGGGCGTCGAGCTGGGCGACACGAAAGATCGACATCGGCGAATTCCCGAATGTGAAGCGCTGGCTGGAGGAAATCGGCGCGCGGCCGGCCGTCAAGAAGGCGATGGCGATGGGGCCGGAATTCCGCGAAGACCCGGCCTCGATCAGCCCAGAGGAGCAGGCCCGGCGCAGAAAACTCGTTGCCGACCAGCGGGCGCAGCCGATCCCGGCGGAGTGGCTACGCGCAGCGCAAGCGTAGCCGGTCGCGGCTGGCGGCTCGCGCGAGCGCGGCGTCGTAGCGGCCGCGAGCTTATGAAGCCTGCAGGTTCGTCGTGCATTCGGCGATGCCGTCGGCCACGGCCAGGCGAAAATGCCCTGATCTGATCGCGGTCAAGCCGCTGACCTCGGCTGGGAACCGATACCCGGCATAGAGCGAGGGGATGGCTGATGGGCTCATTCCGGATATCTGACGGGCCAGCTCCCGGCTGACTGCCCCGCTCGACCTGACGGCGCCGTTCAGACACCCGGATAAAAATGCGCCGGGCGACCAGGGTTTTGGACCAGTTTATCCGCTTGCTTTTTCAAACCCTCCTCTCCCGGCCAGCGGGGGAGAGGGCGAAAAAAGCACATTCGGCTCCGGTCCCAATCTGGGCAAGGAACCGGCTGCGGAATCGCTTTTTGGTTCTACCGATATGTGACAAAATCGTGTCAGATCCTCGCATGCCGGGATCATATCCAACGTGGGGTGGAACTTCCTCTCGCTGCTCGCGTTTCCCGGAATTGGCCACGAGACCCGAGGCCTGCGATGAAGCAATCATTTTTAGGAGCATTCATTTTATCTTTGGCCGTCGGCCTGACTGTCGCGCCGTCTCCGTACCGGGGTTCGGCGTGGGCGCAGAGGGACCCGCATGCGGCGAACCCGGCCGCGCCGGCGTCTCACCGGCGTGCCGTTCTCGCGGCCTCCCGAATACGGCACGTGCTGCGGGATAGGGTCAATTCCGGACTGGTCGGCGTCGTTTCGGGAGGCATGGGCGACGCCGATTTCGACGAGGTGACCGATCTTGCAGCCAGCCTCAATCACATATCGGGCGGCCCGAGGATTCTTCCCGTTATCGGCCAGGGCGCATTCCAAAACGCCACCGACGCCGTCTTCGCGCGCGGCATCGACATCGGGATCATCCAGTCGGATGTTCTGACGGCGCTGAAGCGCCGCCCGCCTTTCCCGGGCATCGAAAGCTTCATCCGTTATATCATCAAGCTCTCCGACGAGGAGGTACACGTCCTGGCGGGGGAAGACATCCGCTCCTTCAAGGATCTGGCGTCGAAGAAGGTGAATGTCGGTCTGCGCGACAGCGGCACCGCTTTTACTGCCGGCGCTATATTCCGCGCATTGGGCATTCCCGTCAGCGCGACGAACTTTCCCCAATCGGTCGCGCTGGAGAAACTCAGGACTGGAGAGATTGCCGCCATGGTCTATGTGGCGGGGAAGCCCACTCGCCTGCTCCGGGATGTCAGGCCGGATGAGGAGCTGCATTTTCTGCCGATCCCGGCGACGGCGGACCTGGCCAAAACATACGCCTCGGCCAGCCTGACCGCGGCCGACTACCCGCAATTGATCGAGGTGGGCAAGCCGGTGCAGACCCTCGCCGTCGGCACCGTCTTGGTAACCTATAACTGGCCGCCCGGAACAGAGCGCTACCGCAACGTGGCGCATTTCGTGCACGCGTTCTTCGGCAAGCTGAAGCTATTGCAGACACCGCCGCATCAGCCCGAGTGGCGCTATGTCGATCTGACCGCCTCGGTTCCCGGCTGGACGCGGTTTGCGCCGGCCGAAGAATGGATCAAAAAAGCCGAGTTCGGCAAAATAGGGCCGCACCGTCCCCGGCAAGCCGCCGCGGGACGGCTGGATTTGGGACAGCTGTTTGACGATTTTGACGCGTATCTGAAGCGGCACACGGCGGCGGCCGACACTGCCGGATCGCCGGACCCCCGCCAGTTCGACACGCTGGTCGCACTATTCTCCGACTTTGAGGCGTATCTGAAGCGGCAGGCCGGCTCACAGAGTTCGGATCAGGCGAAGCTGCGGACGCCCGCGCATGAGGTGCGCCGGGAAGCGGGGTGGCCGGGTTGACGGCGCTCCGCTCCCCGCCCGTCCTTCAAAGCCGCGCGCCGTCGCCATCGCCGTCAGGCAGTCCCGCCCGACGCAATCCGACGTCGAGCGTCGCTTTCTGCAATGCTCGGTACTGCGGTGCTGCGATCCGGAGATTGTAGAAACGCATCCTCGCCAGCGAATTGACTGCTGGATTCAGCTCGAGCGATTGGACCAGCTCGGCTTTCGCCGGCTGCACATCGCCGCGCAAGGCCAATGACGCCGCGAGGTATAAGTGGGGAAACCACAGGCGCGGATTGGCGGCCCGCGCCCGTTCGAGCCAGTCGATCGCCATATCCACCCGGCCCAGCAGCAGATGCGCGGTTCCCAATGCCCAATACAGCTCGGTCCGGTTTGGATCGCGGGGGTCGAGCAGCAGCGCCGTCGAGAAATCGGGAATTGCCGCTCGCGGATCCCCTAAATACATCAGCGTTTGGCCGAGGTGAAAATACGCGCGCGCATCATTGTGGTCGAGCGCAATCGCGGTCTGATATTCGACCTGCGCCGCGCGCAACCGGCCCTGCATCTGACGTAGCACGCCCAATGCAAAATGCGCCGTCGCATTGTTGGCGTCGCGGGCGAGCGCTTCACGCAACAATCGTTCAGCACGCGCCGGGTCCTGCTGCCGGGAGAGACCCCAGCCCTCCGCCAGGCGGCCGCCCAAGACCGTTGCCAGCCCGATCCGCGCATCGACGGATTGTGGATCGATCGCGAGGGCATGCGCGAAAGCCCGTCCGGCCTCCTGCCAGCTCGCCACGGAATAGGGCCTGCGGCACCAGGCCCAGCCCTGCATGACCAAGTCGCGCGCCTGCGGATCGGCGGTCCGCGCCGGCTCGGTCGGTGGCACGAATTGCAGGTTCAGAGCCCGCGCCATCCGGCGGACAAATTCGTCCTGCGCCTTGGCCAGATCGGAGCGGGACGTCGCGAGCTGATCGGCCCAAACTGGCCTGCCGGTCTCGTCGTCGACGAGCCGCCCCGTCAGATGCACCCGCTCGCCTTCCTGCTCTACCCCGCCTGCGAGAACATACCGCACCTTCAGCGCCCGACCGATCTGCACGACGTCGGCGGCTTTCCTCTGATAGCTGAAGGCGGTAGCACGGGCGATCACAAAGCTCCCGGGGATCTGCGAGAGCTCTGCAGTCAGACCCGCCGTGACCGCATCGGCGAAATACTCCTGGCCCGGATTGTGCGATTGGTTGGCAAAAGGCAGGACGACAAAGGACGCCGGCGCCGACGGTGCGCCGCCGCGGCCGCCGCGAAGCGAGCGGGTTGTGCTCGGGTGTGACGCGCTTGCAGCTGCGACTCTGCCGGTTGAGCTGTGGCGGCGCTCTCTCTCGATTGCCTTCGGGCGCTGCGCGCTCGCGGCTGCGAGGGTCTGGTGCGGCGGGAACAGCCGATATTCGTCAAGCCAGACCCAGCCGGCTGCGGCCCAGACGCCGAGTGTGGCGACGATGCTGGCCGCGATGATCGCGTTCCGCGGAGTGATGCCGCGGATCGAGGGCTCCGCTTTCGATGCCGCCGCGGATGGCGGCGATGTCGGGAAGGCTGTACCAGATATAGAGCTTTCGACGGAATCGGATGACATATATTGACAATCCACCCAGATTTATCAAAAATTCTATAGGCCTAAAATCAATCCTGTGGAATTCCAAAAATTAACTGTGAAAATATCTGACGGGCTTTCTCTAATGCCGGATCTCCCTGATCAGAACTTTTACGGATCACCCCTTCCCAAATCCTCCCCATCAAGACTAAACTCCGTCCGGTTTGAGAGGTACAGTTTTCGGAGCCAAGTAGTGGAGCATCTTACCACAAAGGGCGCGAAGGTCTCGCAAAAGACGCAAAGATTCAGAGCATTAATTGTCCGATATGCCATCGCGTCCTTTGCGCATCCTTCGCGTTCCTTTGCGGTGAGGCGTTTTTGGAAGCTCGATCCCGAACAGGAAAAATGACGGTTTTCAAGTTGGACGGGGTTTAAGTGTCTGTCCGGAAAAACTTTAACGAATTTCATCAATTTGATCGTCATTCCCGCGTAAGCGGGAATCCAGGAGCGCAGTGCTCCAGCGCTTGCCCCCGGGTCAAGCCCGGGGCGGGCTCTGGACCCCCGCTCCCCGCTTTCGCGGGGACAAGCTTCGCGGGGGTGACGGTAAGCTTTTGAGATTATGAGTCATGTTTCCGGACGGACGTTAATACTACAGTTGTAGTTCTCCTATTACGCACATATATAGATGCAACGTGTTACCAGAGGTTATTGCGCTGTATGCGTCTATTTGGGGCAAGCTCGCTCTAAAATGTGTGTAAGGTCCGGGTCATTATCAACCATTTGGATAACTGCAACTGTAGTATTAAGTGGTGCATCCGCTAAATGAGAGCGGCCTATAGGATGGCATCATCTCCGCGACAGCGCGGTACGTGATCGATCATTTGCGGCCCGAGAAAGCATGTTCAACTTGTCGGATGCACCATTAATGTTCCCTCTCCGCCCTTGGGCGGAGAGGGCTGGGGTGAGATGGGGGATTCCGGCGTACTCGCCGAACCTTGAAATCGCAGGCTCTCGACTCGAAGACAGCTTGATTGACGGCGCCGAGGCGCTCGAACGCCTGACCGCCGCGGTCCTGGTGGCGGCCTCTATGGTTCTGCAACTGGTCCATGCGCGCGGCGAGGTCGGCTGGACGGACTGTGCCGGCGACGCGGGTCCTCATCCCAAGCCAAATCGCCGCCCTCCAGGCCCTGACGCCGCAACCGGAGTTGACGCGTGTCTCTTTTCCTCTCAATCGAGCAGCGCGAGGTCGATGACGTCGGCCATATGGCAATAGCCGGCGTCGCTCTGGTGCAACCCGTCGCCGCAATCCCATTTCGTCGCCATCTGGGTCGGGAGCTCCGGGTCGCGCACCGCCGCATCGAAATCGGCCACCCCATCGAAGGCGCCGCCATTGCGGATCCATTCGTTGACGGTCACCCGGTGCCCCTCGCGCCTCGGGTTCCAGGCATTGGCCATGAAGGTCTCATTGCCGAACGGGGTCAGCGTCGTGCCGATGATCTTGACGCCAGCGCTGTGCGCCCGCACCGCCATCTGCTTGAGGCCGGCGATCATCTGCTCGCCCGTCACCTCCTCCTCGGGCTTGGCCCAGCGGTTGCGCAGGTCGTTGGTGCCGAGCATGACGATGACGTGCGTGACGCCCGGCTGCGCCAGCACGTCGCGGTCGAAGCGCCTGAGGCCGCTGTCGCCGCGAAGGTCGTGCAGGATGCGGTTGCCGCCGAGCCCGTTGTTCATCACCCCGATCGGCCGCCCGTCCCGCGCGACCAGGCGACGCGCCAGCTGGTCGGGCCAGCGGCAGAACGCGTCGATGGTCGAGATGTTGCCGTCGGTCAGCGAGTCGCCGAGCGCCACCACGCCGCGCGCCTCGGCCGGCGCCAGCACGTCGACGCCGCACAGAAAGAACCACTGGTCGGTCAGGTTGCCGACCGGCATCACCGTCTCGGCGGCGAAGTTGCCGGGCGGCGAGATATAGTTGGTCTGCCGGGCGTAGCGGCCGGTGATCTGAAACGCGGGCAGCACCTCGCCGGGCAGGTAGATGCTGACGGCGAGGTCGGCGAGCGGCTTCACCTCCAGCGCGACCGGGTCGCTGAAGGCGACCGCGCCGGCGGCGATCGCGATGCCGTCCTCGCCGCCGAAGGTCAGCTTGCGGCCGGAGCCGGGCACGATCGCCGGCCCCTTGTCGCGCGGCGCCACACGGGCGGCGCCGATCAGCAGCGGCCGGGTGCCGTAGGCGTTCGAGATCCGCACCCTGAGCCGCTCGCCGCCGATGCTGACGCGCGGGTTGAGACGGATCGTGTGGTTGTTGAAGCCGGCGAAGCCTTCCGCCGGGGCGGGGGCCGCCGCCCAGGTGCCGACCCATTTAACGCCGTCCTGCATGACCAATCCTCCCCTCAGGTTTCCGGAGATGGTGCCGCCCGCACGGGTCTGCCGGCAACGGTTTTGGCAGGCTATGACTCTCCTGGACTGCCCGCAGTCGAGCTATGCCGTCCCGAACACTATCTTTAACCGACATTCCCCGGATGCCCGGCGAGAGGTCATGCTCACCCCTTCGGGCCTCCTCGGCATGGTAGGATCGCTCTTTGGGGCTATGGAAAGCAATTGAAACCGCCAGCCGCTTGCACCGAGGCGCTGAAACACTCTGCGCTGCCCTCATCGGGGGCCGAGCGCAGGACCGCTTTCCACGTTGAAAAAGAATCAATGGATAGGTATTCGAATCGTTGCTCAGTAATATACCGACCGCCCGGCTCCGCCGCTTGCCGACAGCAGCTCGCCGGAGACCGCCCAGGCCTTATCCGAGGCCAGGAAGACCGCGACGAACGCGACCTCCGCGGCGTCCACCATGCGGCAGATGGCATTGCCGCGCGGCGAGTCCGGAGCGAAGTCCTGCCGCTCCGCCTCTTCCGGGGATATGCCCAGCCGGGCGGCGCGGGCCGCGAGCAGGCTCGGCGTGCGCTCGGTGCGGGTCGTGCCGGGATGGATGCAATTGACCGTGATCCCATGACGGCCCAATTGGACGGCCAGCGTTTTTGTCATGTGCACCAGGCCGGCATTGCGGGCGCCGCCGCTGAGATTGCCGGCGCTGCGGGCGTTGCCGCCGCTGATGTTGATGATCCGGCCCCAGCCCTCCCTCTTCATGAACGGGATGACCGCGCGGGAACAGCGCAGCGCTCCGACATATTTGACGTTGAAATCCTGCAGCAGATCCTCGTCGACGACGGTTTCGATCGGGCCGGTCGCGGTGGCCGAGCCCCCTGGGTGAGACCCGCTGTTGACCAGGATGTGCAGGCCGCCCAGTTGCTGCGCCGCCTCTGCGACCATGCGGTCGACCTGCTCCTTGCTGGTGACGTCGGCGGCGAGGGGAACGATGCGCCGGTTCGTCTCGGCGGCCAGCTCCCGCGCCGTCGCCTTCAGAGGCCCCCTGTTCCGCGCCACGATCGCCACATCGACCCCTTCGCGAGCCAATTCCCGCGCAATGGCTTTGCCAATGCCCCGGCTGCCGCCGGTCACGATCGCATGCTTGCCTTGCAATCCGAGGTCCATGGCAATCCCTCCTTGGCGGCGTGACCGCGATTTTATTGCTTCACTGCTCATTGTGCTCTCTGAGGGAACCTGGCGCAAGGGCGTTGCCGGGCGCAGGAGATGCATCGAACATGCCTGCATGCCTCCGGCAGAGCCGCCCGCTCGAGCACGATACACACGATGCATGGGGCGCACCCCGTTCCAAAGCTGCGCCCCAGCCCGGACTGCCGGATTCCACTTATTGCCGACGCTCAACATCGTCGTCGGTGAGTTTCTGCGGCCGGCCTCCGGTGCGGCCAACACGCCGCGCGGCGGCAAGGCCCGCTTGCGTGCGCTCCTGGATCAAGCCGTGCTCGAACGCCGCCATTGCACCCAACATGTGAAAGACCAGCCGCCCTTGTGCGATCGTGCATCGGCTCCCGGCAAATCCGGAAGCGAGCCCCTGTTTTTGAGAGCGACCCGGAGTGGTTCCGGTTTGCCGAAAATCTTGATTTTTGACAAGCGCCACTATGGTTTGGGGGCCCTCGGTGCGCGGCGCGGCGAGACGGCAGCATAGTCGGCCTTGATGCGAGCCGCGATAATGCCCTTCATCTCGTCGTCAATCGGCATGGATCGCAGCAGAGTCGCAAGCCTTCTGCGGGTGACAAGGCCGTGACGGATCAGTTCTTGATTAAATTGCCTGTCCTTTTCGCGGCCCGCGGCATATTTGGACAGCACAAGATCGTGAATATCAAGGCAGAAGCCGGTCGCTCCCTCGGTGTTCGGACTGCTCAAGCGGATAAGTCGGCGTTCCCAACCAGCCGGAAGAATTGCCGTCTGCGGGGAGACGCCCTGTGCATAATAGCCAAAGGTTTCGTGAAAGTTGGAAAGCTCGCCAATTGCCCCGTCGATCTCATCGGCACGCTCAGGGTGATTGAGGGGGTACACGTCGGCCTCCATCGATTGAAAGACAATCGGCGGAAGCCGGATGCTCTGCGCGTGGATTGCCTGACTACCGATGACGACGATTTCGGTGTCACCCGAGATTTGGCTCGCGGCGCGGATGATATGTTCGAGTTGAAAACGATTCATAAATGGCCTGCCGCTCAGCCTCGCTCAGAACGCCGGCAAAGGGGCTGGACTGGCGAAGCCGGGTCGCTCGTCCGGACCGTTCCGTAAGAAATTGCGCGATTTGATCTATTGGCCCGCTGAGAATTTGCTCCCACTCCGCAAGTGCCAGCTTGGGGCTGCCGTCCATCTGCTGCCAGCGGCGCAGATTGTCCCGCGCTTTGTCGAGTAAGGCAGGATCGGCCAGCACCTTTGCAGCGATAAGCTTGTGCATGGTAAGGCTGCGCTCGTCGAGGCGGCTGTGATCGCTATGCAAACGGTTGTCCATTTGTGAAATTCTAGCACAACCTTTCCAGGTATTTCAAATCCAGAATTCTTGACTTCCGCAAACCACCCTTTCCAGCGAGCGGCCTTGAGCCATTCTCCTTGACAAAAATTGAGCCTACACTTTCGTGCAGCTCTTGCAACGACCGGGCACTTGGCAAGGCCGGCAGGATCGCCTACGACAGCTATTCGCAGATCTTTTGCACCACGGTCGGCTGACGCGGCTCGCAAGTGATCGTCGCGCATGGCCTGAACCAAGCCGCTATCCCGCCGGGCCGTCTTGTGCGCCAATGCCGGCCGCATGGTGTCGAATCTGACCAGGAGAGCAGAATGGTTCTCAAGATCGAGCGGTTTCAGCCGGAAGGCATGAATGTCAGAATGTCGGGCGGAAAGCCGTCCTACTCGCATGTCGTAACGGTGAGCGGCAGCGGCAAGATCGTCTATACCGCCGGCCAATTGGCCCGCGACAGCGACGGCAACTGCGTCGGCAAAGGCGACATGCGGGCGCAGATGGAACAGACGTTCCAGAACCTCGACCGGTGTCTCAAGGCGGCCGGCGCCACCTGGGCCGACGTCGTCAAGACCAACACCTTTGTCACCGACTTCGACGCGTTCCAGAAGTGCGCCGACATCCGCATGCGCTACCTCGGGGTCGCGACCCCGACCAGCACGACCGTCGGCGTCACCCGTCTCGCCGGACCTGATTTCATGATCGAGATCGAGGTCGTCGCCGTCGTCAATTCCTGAGAGGCGGATCCGGGTCGCCGCCGGTGCGGCGGCCCGGCAAGCCCGATCCGAGGATCGGAGAAGCAGGCTATCGGCAAATCGGCTGAGGTCGCAGACCGCTCAACCGCGCGCCTTCAGTATCATACCAGCGAAAGCCGGTAAAACGACGGCTGGGCCACTTGTAACATTGCTTTTACAGCTATACCCCCGCCAGCGGGGATATAGCTGTAGGGCGGCGCCGTCCTCAGACCTTCTCGATCAGCTCCATCTGCGCGCCGTCGGGCGCGGCAACCCAGCATACATGACGACCGTTGCTGACGCGCTCTTCGAGGATCTGCGCGCCGTTCTTCTTGAAGTTCGCGAGGGCGCCGGCGTAATCGTCGGTCTCGATCGCGATGTGCTCGATGCCGACATGCTGCTCATGGTTCTGGTCGGCGATGATGGTCGTCACATTGAGCTGCACGCCGTGCAGGTCGAGCTGGCAGCCGCGGCCGGGAATTTCCCGCTTCACGGTCGCGCCGAAATTGTCGATGTAGAACTTTGCGACCTTCTGCGGATCCTCTCTGGTCTTGATGTGGACGTGCCCGAGTTGCATGGCCATGCCCGTTTCCTCCCCCAAGGGATTTGCCCAAGGCGCGCCGAGGCGACGCCTGCCGCCGCAGCTTGGCAGCACGAAGAGAGGAACTCAACCGACATTCGCCAGAGTCCCGGCGGCAGGTCCTCTTGGACTTCTTGCGCGCCGGCGCTACGGCGTTTCGGCGAGATGGTCACGGATCGCAGCGGCGGTTGCGAACAGCCGGGCGTCCCCGCCGGCAAATCCGATGACCTGCAGCCCCAGCGGGAGCCCCTCGGCCGACAGCAGCGGCAGCGACAGCGCCGGGATCCCGAGCAGCGACGCCGGCACGTTAAAGACCGGATTTCCGGTCGAGCCGAGCCCGAGCGGTGCGGCACCCGGCGCGGCAAGCGTGATCGCGCCGTCGTAGCGCGCGGCAAGGCGGGCGTGGATGTCGCGGCTGCGCTGCCGGCGCGCGAGCGCCGCGCCGTAATCGGCCTGGGTCATCACCTCGGCGGTCGCGAGACGTTCGAGCGCCGACCGGCTGAGCTTGCTTCGGTCGCGGTTTCGGTAGGTGTTGAGGGGCCAGCGGCCTTCCCAGGCGTTGATCGTGCGCGTCGCTTCCAGGGCGCCGAAAATTGCGCCTTCAACCTCCTCGATCGCCGGATCGGAGTTCCGGTCGGCAAGGGCGATGCCCGCTTTGGCGAGCCGTGCCGCCGCGTTCTCCAAGGCGCTCCGGGCTTCCGGCGCGGCGACTTCCCAGCCCGCGGTCTGCAATAGCGCGACAGCGCGGGGGCGCTGCGCCGCAGGCGGCTCGGCCGGTCCCTGCAATCCAGGATAGCCGGGATCGCCGCCGGCACGGGCCGCGATGTTGACCGCGACGAGCCAGGCGTCCTCAAGCGAGGCGGCGAGCACGCCGGTGCAGCTCTGGCTGAAATAATCGTAGCTGCCGCCGCGGTTGAGGCCGCCGACGCTCGGCTTGAAGCCGACGCAGCCGCAAAAGCTCGCCGGGCGCAGGATCGAGCCGACGACCTGAGTGCCGAGCGCCGCCGGCACCATGCCGCACGCAACCGCCGCCGCGGAGCCGCTGCTTGACCCGCCCGGGGTGCGCCGCGCATCCCACGGGTTGCGCGTGCCGCGCGGCTCGCTCGCGGCGAACTCGGTCGTCACCACTTTGCCAAGGATCACGGCGCCGGCCTCGCGCAAGGCGGCGACACTGGCGGCGTCGCGCCCGCTGCGCCAGCCGACGAACAGCGGCGAGCCCTGCTCGGTCGGCATGTCGGCGGTCTCGATAATGTCCTTGATGCCG
>DATFCQ010000049.1:0-29147 GCA_035252905.1 Allostellaceae bacterium
CCGGGGGTCGCCGGCACCTGGAAGGACTTGACCGACAACGTCAACCTGCTGGCCGCCAATCTGACGACGCAGGTGCGCAACATCGCCGAGGTGACGACCGCGGTGGCGCGCGGCGATCTCTCGCGCAAGATCACCGTCGACGTCAAGGGCGAGATCCTCGAGCTGAAGAACACGATCAACACGATGGTCGACCAACTGAACGCCTTCGCTTCGGAGGTGACGCGCGTTGCCCGCGAGGTCGGCACCGAGGGCAAGCTCGGCGGCCAGGCGGCGGTGCCCGGCGTCGCCGGCACCTGGAAGGACCTGACCGACACCGTCAACGTGATGGCCGCCAATCTGACCGAGCAGGTGCGCGGCATCGTCAAGGTCGTCACCGCGGTCGCCAACGGCGATCTGAAGCAGAACTTAACGGTCAAATCGATGGGCGAGGTGGCCGCGCTCGCCGAGACGATCAACAACATGACCGACACGCTCGCCACCTTCGCCGATCAGGTGACGACGGTGGCGCGCGAGGTCGGCGTCGAGGGACGGCTCGGCGGCCAGGCCAACGTGCCCGGCGCCGCCGGCACCTGGAAGGACCTGACCGGCAACGTCAACCTGCTGGCCGCCAATCTGACGACCCAGGTGCGCGCGATCGCCGAGGTCGCCACCGCCGTCACCCAGGGGGATCTGACCCGCTCGATCCAGGTCGAGGCGCGCGGCGAGGTCGCCGAGTTGAAAGACAACATCAACACAATGATCGACAATCTGCGCCTGACGACCGAGCGCAACACCGAGCAGGACTGGTTGAAGACCAATCTCGCCCGCTTCACCAACATGCTGCAGGGCCAGCGCGACCTGGCGACGGTCGGGCGCATGCTGCTGTCCGGGCTGGGGCCGCTGGTCAACGGCCAGAACGGCGTCATCTATCTTGTCGAGGAGGGCGACGAGCTGCGCCTGCTGTCGGCCTATGCCGACGACAGCGAGCCGCACGGCCATCCCCCGCGGCTGCGGCTCGGGCAGGGTCTCGTCGGCCAATGTGCCGCCGACGCCCGCCGTCTGCTATTGGCCGAATTGCCCGATACCGTCGTGCCGATCGCCTCCGGGCTGTTCAAGGCGACGCCGCGCAACATCATCGTCCTGCCGGTCCTGTTCGAGGGGCAGGTCAAGGCGGTCATCGAACTGGCCTCGATCGGGACCTTCACCGATCTGCAGATCTCGTTCCTCGAACAATTGACGGCGAGCATCGGCATCGTGCTCAACAGCATCGAGGCGACGATGCGGACCGAAGCCTTGTTGCAACAGTCGCAGCAGCTCGCCGGCGAATTGCAGAGCCGGCAGCGCGAATTGCAGCAGACCAACGATCAACTGGAACAGAAGGCCCAGCAGCTCGCCGAGCAAAACGTCGAGGTCGAAAAGAAGAATCAGGAAATCGAGCAGGCCCGCCGTGCCCTGGAAGACAAGGCCAGCGAACTGGCCCTGACCTCGAAATACAAATCCGAATTCCTCGCCAACATGTCGCACGAATTGCGCACGCCCCTAAACAGCATCCTGATCCTGGGGCAGCAGATGGCGGAAAACCACGACGGCAATCTGACCGACAAGCAGGTCGAGTTCGCCCGCACGATCCACAGCGCGGGGATCGATCTGATGAACCTGATCAGTGACATTCTCGACCTGTCGAAGATCGAGTCGGGCACGGTCACGGTCGAAGCCGAACAGATCGCCCTCGCCAATCTCGAAGAGATGGTGGCGCGGCCGTTCCGCCACGAAGCCGAAGCGAAGAAGCTCGATTTCCTGGTGACGATCGACCCGAAGCTCGATCCGACCATGGTCACCGACGCCAAGCGCCTGCAGCAGGTGCTGAAAAACCTGTTGTCGAACGCCTTCAAATTCACCGAGCAGGGCGGGGTCAAGCTCGCCATCTATGCCGCCGCTTCCGGCTGGGCCCCGAAGCACCCGGTGCTCGACCATGCCTCCGCGGTTGTCGCCTTCGAGGTCTCGGACACCGGGATCGGCATCCCGCCGGAAAAGCAGAAGATCATCTTCGAGGCGTTTCAGCAGGCCGACGCCAGCACCAGCCGCAGGTATGGCGGGACCGGTCTCGGCCTCGCGATCAGCCGCGAATTGTCGCATCTGCTGGGCGGCGAGATCCAGTTGCGCAGCACCCCCGGCGTGGGCAGCACCTTCACGCTCTATCTGCCGCTCCATTACGGCGGGTCGGCGCAGCGTCCGGCGGCCGTGCCTTCGGTCGCGATGCCGGCGACCGCATTCCAGAGCCCGGCCGCTCCGTCAGTCGAGGCGGTCGTGGACGACCGCGCCGCTCTCGAACCCGGCGATGCGGTGCTCCTCGTCGTCGAGGACGATCCGCATTACGCCCGCATCATCGCCGATCTGGCGCATGAACGGGGGTTCAAGGTCCTGGTCGCGCCGCGCGGCGCCGACGCCCTGGCGCTCGCCCGCGAATACCGGCCGAGCGCGGTCTCGCTCGACGTCTTCCTGCCCGACATGCTCGGCTGGACGGTGCTGAGCCAGTTGAAGCAGAACCCCGAGACGCGGCACATTCCGGTTCAGGTCGTCACGCTCGACGAGGACCGGCAGAACGGGCTCGCCCGCGGCGCCTTCTCGTTTGTGACCAAACCTTCGACGGCGGAGGCCCTCGAATCCGCTCTCGACCGGATCCAGAATTACATGCGGCCGCGCAAGCGGCGTCTCCTCATTGTCGAGGACAATCCGGCCGAGCAGCTCGGCGTCACCGAATTGTTGTCCCATGACGACATCGACATCGTCACCGCCGCGACCGGCCTGGAGGCGGTCGACATTATGCGCACGCAACAGATCGACTGCGTCGTGCTCGATCTGCGCCTGCCCGACATGTCGGGCTTCGACATCCTCGAAGTGATCCGCGACGACGCGGCCCTGTCGGATCTGCCGGTCGTCGTCTTCACCGGCCGGGAATTGTCGCCTGAGGAGGATGCGCAATTGCACATGATGGCCCGCAGCGTCATCGTCAAAGGGGTCGAATCGCCCGAGCGGCTGCTCGACGAGACCGCATTGTTCCTGCACCGGGTCGTCGCCGAATTGCCCGCCGACAAGCAGCGCATGCTGGAACGCCTGCACAGCTCCGACGAGGATCTCGTCGGCAAGACGGTGCTCCTCGTCGACGACGACGCGCGTAACATCTTCGCGCTGTCGAGCGTTCTCGAACGGCGCGGCATGAAGGTGTTGACGGCGACGACGGGACGGGAGGCGATCGATCTCGTCGAAGGGACGCCGGGCTTGGCGATCGTCTTGATGGACATCATGATGCCGGAAATGGACGGCTATCAGACGATCCAGGTGATCCGCAGCAAGTCCGCCTTCCGCCGGCTGCCGATCATCGCCTTGACCGCCAAGGCGATGATCGGCGACCGCGAGAAATGCCTCGACGCCGGCGCCTCCGATTATCTTGCCAAGCCGGTCAATACCGAGCAGCTGCTGTCGGCGCTGCGGATGTGGCTGCATCGTTGATCGCCGGAAATTTTCCTGTCAGGACTAATAGATGATTCCGTGGGCAGGCCCTCACCCACCGAGCCCTACGGGCTCGGTCCCCCCTCTCCCGCATTGCGGGAGAGGGTGCCGACCCCCGCGCCCTTCGAGACGCCGCCTGGCGGCGGCTCCTCAGGAGCGGGGGAAGGCGGGTGAGGGCTTCGCGATTCGGAGTGTGAGGTTCGCTCCACCAAGCGCGGAGGGCGCGGCGCCGTGAGCGAAGCGAAGGTCAACATTCTGCTGGTCGACGACCAGCCGGCCAAGCTCTTGACGTACGAGACGATCCTCGCTCCGCTCGGGGAAAACCTGATCAAGGCGGGCTCGGCCAACGAGGCGCTTGAACATCTGTTGAAACGCGACGTCGCGATGATCCTGATCGACGTCTGCATGCCCGATCTCGACGGTTTTCAACTGGCGGCGATGATCCGCGAGCACCCGCGCTTTCGCTCGACCGCGATCATCTTTGTCTCGGCGATCCAGGTCACCGATCTCGATCTGTTGCGCGGCTATGAGCTGGGCGCGGTCGATTATGTCTCGGTGCCGGTCGTGCCCGAGCTGCTGCGCGCCAAGGTCAAGGTCTTCGCCGAACTGTTCCGCAAGACCCGCCAGCTCGAACGATTGAATGCCGAACTGGAAAGCCGGGTCGCCGAGCGCACCGCCGAACTGGCCCGCGCCAATGCCGAACTCGAACGGCGCGTCGAGGAACGCACGCGCGAGCGCGAGGCGGCACTGGCGCAGGTGCACGAGATGCAGAAGCTCGAAAGCCTCGGCCAGTTGACCGGCGGCGTTGCGCATGACTTCAACAATCTGTTGATGGCGGTGCTCGGCAATCTGGAATTGATCCGCAAATACGTTCCGTCCGATCCGCGCATCCTGCGCCTCGTCGACGGGGCGACGCAGGGGGCCGAGCGCGGTGCGGCCCTGACCAAGCGCCTTCTGGCCTTCGCCCGGCGCCAGGAATTGCGGCCCGAAGCCGTCGATGTGGCAAAGCTCGTCGACAGCATGATCGAGATGCTGAGCCGTTCGCTCGGGCCGATGATCCGGATCACTACCGCGTTCGATCCCGATCTCGCTCCGGCCCGCGTCGATCCGAACCAGCTCGAACTGGCGATCCTGAACCTCGCGGTCAATGCGCGGGACGCGATGCCGTTCGGCGGCGATCTCGCGATCACGGCGCAGCGCAAAAAAATCGGCGCCGCCGAGGTGTCGGGTCCCGGCGCCGGCGATTATGTCTCGATCGCCGTCCGCGATAGCGGGTGCGGTATGGACGAGGCTACGGTCAAGCGGGCGACCGAGCCGTTTTTCACCACCAAGGGGCGGGGCCGCGGCACCGGCCTCGGCCTGTCGATGGTGCACGGTCTCGTCGCCCAGTCGGGCGGCGGCATGCGGATCGAGAGCCGGCCGAACCGCGGCGCCACGATCGAGTTGTGGCTCCCGGCGGCCGAACAGGCCGAGCCGGAGCGGCCGCAGCCGATGGAGCCTGCGGGCGCCGGGAAAATCCGTGCATGCCGCGTATTGGTCGTCGACGACGACCCGATCGTCGCGGCGGGGACGGCGGCCTTGCTCGAAGATCTCGGCCACGCAACGATCGAGGCGGGGTCGGGGGCGGGGGCGCTCGACGTGCTGCGCAGCGAAGGCGACATCGACATTGTCATCACCGATTATGCAATGCCGGGGATGACCGGCGCCGAACTGGCGGCCCGGATCGCCGGGATGCGGCCCGGCCTGCCGGTGATCATCGCCAGCGGCTATGCCGAATTGTTGGAGGAGGAGGTGACTTGGCCGCGCCTCGCCAAGCCCTACCGCCAGCACGATCTGGCGGCGATGATCCAGGATCTCGTCGGCCGCAGGCCGGCGGCCGCGCCGCGTCGAGCGGCGCGCGCCGCGACGCGGTAGGCCCTCACCCGCCTCGCTCCGCTCGGCACCCTCTCCCGCAATGCGGGAGAGGGGGGACCAGCCCGAAAGGCTGGTGGGGGGTGAGGGGTCACCCGCTCAGCGCCCGCGCAGTACCTCATCGACCATCGCCGGCGCGGCGCCGAGATAATTGGCGGGGTCGACCAGCGCTTTGAGACGCTCCGCCCCGAGCGGGCCGGCGACGGCCGGGGTTTCGAGCAATATGTCGAGGAGCGGCCGGTTGCTCTCGATCGCGTTGCGGCAGGCGTCGTAGACGAGATCGTGCGCCTCGTTGCGGCCGGTATGGGGAGCGAGCCCCATCATCACCGCCTCGGCGACGATCAGCCCGTGGGTCATCGCCAGGTTGCGGGCCATGCGATCGGGGTCGACAATCAACCCGCCCGCGAGAAAGCGCGCCTCCTTCAGCGCGCCCGCGGCATAGCCGAAGGCTTCCGGCACCGCCAGCCATTCGACGTGCCAGGGCCCGGTCGCGCGCTCGAAATCGCCGATCAGTGAATCGAGCATGAGCCCGGCCGTCTGGCGCAGCGCCTTCGCCGCGGCGAGGATCAATTCGCACGAGATCGGGTTGCGCTTCTGCGGCATTGTCGAGCTGGAGCCGCGGCCGGAGGCGAAGGGCTCGGCCGCCTCGCCGAACTCGGTCGCCGACATCAGCATCACGTCGAACGCGATCTTGCCGAGGCTGCCGCCCAGCAGAGCCAGAACCTGCACGGTCTCGGCGACGCCGTCGCGGCAGGCGTGCCAGGTGATCGGCGGGTCGGCGAGTTCGAGTTCACGAGCGAGTTCGGCGCGCACCGCGAGCCCGCCGGGCCCGTTGCCGTCGAGCGAAGCGAGGGTGCCGGCGGCGCCGCCGAATTCGGCGAGGAGGACGCGCGGCCGCAACTCCCGGAGCCGCTCGGCGTGGCGGTCGAGCGCCGACAGCCATACTGCGGCCTTGTAGCCGAAGGTGATCGGCAGGGCGTGCTGCAGATGGGTGCGCCCTGCCATCGGCGTTGCCCGGTAGCGGCGCGCAAGATCGGCGAGATGGCCGCGCACCGTCGCAAGATCCGCATCGAGGAGGGCGAGCCCGGCGCGGATCTGCAATACGAGGGCGGTGTCCATGATGTCCTGCGTGGTGGCGCCCCAATGCACCCAGCGCCCGGCCTCGCCGGAGAGCGCTGCCATCTGGCGCACAAGCGGCAGGATCGGGTAGCCGACCGTCTCGGTTTCGCGCTTGAGCCGCGCCAGATCGAGCGCCAGCGTCCCCTCGGCGAGACCCGCGGCCACCCGCGAGATCGCCGCCGCCGCATCGGAGGGGATCATTCCGACCCGCGCCTCGGCGCGCGCCAGCGCCGCCTCGACCTCAACGCAGCGGGCGAGAAAGGCGCTGTCGCCAAACACCTCGCGCATCGCCGCGGTGCCGAACATGTCGGCGAACAGGGCCGAGTCGAGCGCGCCGATTGCCATCGTTCAGCTCCCCATTAGCAGGCCGCCGAAGCGGCACCGCCCGTCATCGGCCGTCGGGATCTCCCCCTCACCCCGGCCCTCTCCCCCAAGGGGGAGAGGGAGAATGATATTGGGGAGGGGCGGAGAGGCCGGCGGCGGGGCGCGGAAAGTCGACCCAACCGCCGGGGACCAGCCGTTCGAGCCCGGTGAAGCGGGCCTTGTAGGCCATCTTCGGGCTGTCGGCGATCCAGTATCCGAGATAGACATAAGGACGGGCGCGGCGCCGGCATTCCTCGACCAGCCACAGGATGCTCCAGGTCCCGAGGCTGCGCCGCTCCTGCTGCGGGTCGTAAAAGCTGTAGACGGCCGAGAGGCCGTCGTCGAGCAGATCGATCAGCGAGGCGGCGCGGAGCCGGCCGGCCGCGTCGCGGAACTCGGCAATCGCGGTGCGCACCGGGCTGTCCTCGACCATCGCCCGGTAATCGGCATAGCTCATCCCCGCCATCTCGCTGTCGCCGTGGCGCTGGCGCTGATAGCTCCAGAACAGCCGGAACTGTTCCGGGGTGGCGCGGGCCGCGACCACCTGCCCGCCGAGATCCCGATTGACGCCCCAGACCCGCCGGGTCGAGCGGGTATGGGCGAAGCGGTCGACGACGATGCGCACCGGGACGCAGGAGGCGCAGCCGCGGCAGGCCGGGCGGTAGGCGAAATGGTGGCTGCGGCGGAAGCCGGCGCGCGACAGGTCGTCGTAGAAATCGGCGTCCTCGTTGCCAAGCTCAACAATCAATTTGCGTTCGGCCCGCCCCGCGACATAGGGGCAGGCGACCGGAGGGGTGGCGAAGAACTGGCGTGCCGGCGCGGCTCTGCCCCGGCCTGCGCCGGGGCTCGTCCGAAGACGCCCGCCCGGAGGCGGTTTCGAGGCCGGCCCGTCATCGTCCTGCCGCGTCAGGTCCATGCCCAGCTCCCTGCCGTGCCGTCGTCGCCAACACTTGCTGTCCCGAGTATGGCGGGAGGACGGGCGCAGCGCCAGCCCTGCAGCGAAGTGCCCGGCATGCTTGCGCCGGGGGCCTATGCCGGCGCCGGCGGACGTGTTCCGCCCGGGAGGCTCGCGCCGCTAGGGAGAGTTGGGATAGCACGCGGTGGCGCTGAGCGATTTTCCGGAGCCCGGCAGCAGGACGATCTTTGGCACCACGCTGGTAAAGATCGTGGTGATCGAGACCGTGGAAAAGCCTCCGCTGCCGCCGCAGCTCGCATTCTGGCTCAGGGTTATGTTCCCGCTCGGGATCGAAAGGCCCCAGTGTTGCGCGACCGCCTGAATAAAGCTTGTCGTATTTGCCTGGTTATAACTGCCGCCGGAAGCGCAGGCGCCTTGCGGAATGGCCATGCAGCGGGCGCCCACCGTTGCGGTCTCCTGCAAGGCCTGCCATGTCCACAACAAGCGGCCGTAGTCGAAAGTGCCGAAGATGAGCATCAGAAACATCGGAAATACGAGGGCAAATTCGATCGCGGCATTCCCGCTGTGGGCGCGGCAAAGGGCTCGCAGCGAGGACGGCCTCATTGGGTCTGGACCAGCACGCTCTGGCTGATTGTCCCGTTCTGGACAAAGCCGAACGAGGGAAAAATCGGCGAGATGTTGCGGCTCACCGTGATCGCGACAAATTTGCCCGCGATCCCGCCGCCCGAGCACGCGCTGCCGGGAGTTTCGGCGCTACCCCAGCTCCAGCTCGGCGGCGAACCGCTCGGGCAATAAGAGCTGTCAGCGTTCGAGGCGGTGCCGCTGCAGGCGGGTGCGCTGCCGTTCACGGCTGCCGTCGGACCGTTGTTGACGCAGACGCCGCTGTTCGCCCACCCGGAACCGTTGGCATTCGCCACGACGCCGGCGATCGCGGCGGCGAGGTTTGAGCCGCCGCTGGAATTGACGTTTGCTGCATTGGCCTCGGCATATTCGGCGCCGGCGGCCACCGCCGTGTCGAGTTTTTCCTCGACATAGATCAGAATCCCGAGGTCGACCGTTCCGGCGAGGATGGTCAGAAACATCATCGCGACGAGCGCAAATTCTATGGCGACGACCCCGGAGTTCTCCGCTCTCAGGATGTCCAAGGCCCGCAGGGCGCGAACGGGCACATTCATCATTCCACCCCGCCGCTCAGTTGACCAAGACGGCGCCCCCGCCGACTTGCGCCTGGGGAACGCCGCTGCAGGTCGTGCCAAGGGCGCCGCCATTGGCCACCGTGACCTGCGAGCCGATCAGTTGAAGGCAGGCGTTCGGCGGGGTGTTGATCTGACCGGCGCCGTTGAGCGACACCGGCCCATGCGGGAAATAGAATACGCCCCCGAGAGTGGTCCCGCTCGCACCCTGGGTAAAGGTAGCGCCGGCGGTATTGCTGGACGAGGTCGGACCGATCACGAGCAGGTTCGCCGTGGCGCCCGAGGTCGGCGCGGTCAAGGTGACGTGGCCAAAGCCGCTGCCGACGCAAAAGGCGCTTGCCGTACCGCTGCAGGTGACTGTTGTGGGGGCGCCACCAATGACAAAGGTGATGTTAGCGCCGCTGACGCCGATCGCGGTGCCGTTGCAGGTGACGTCGCCGCCATTGTTGGCCCCGAATGCGACATAATCCGTTACCGTCCAGATGCCGTCGCCCATGGTCGTCCCGCCGGACAGTGAGATATACCCGTTGATGTCGTGCTCGGCGGCCTTGCTGAGGGTGAAGCAGGTGCCGCCGCCGCTGACGATGTTGCCGGCGGTCTGAAAGACGTCACCGGCGCCGGTCGCGTCCCCCAGGGTTGTTGATTGGCTCGTGCTGACATTGATCGAGTTGCCGTCACCGGCGGCGCCGATCGTGAAGCTGTTGTTGCTGCTGCCGCTGCCGATCGTCAGGGTCGCGCCGCCGCCATTGTAGATCCCGCCGGCGAGGACGTAGGTGCCGGGGCCCATGTTGAGCGCGGTCCCCGTGTTGCACAGGCTATAGCCCTGGACGCCACTACAAGACTGGTTTCCTTTGCTGAAATAATAGGTGACATTGGAGCTACCCAATACATTGAAATTTACTGTAATCCCCCCTTGCAGAACAAAATTTCCAAATGTAAAGCTGGTGGTGCCGACGCAAGTGACGGTCCATACTGAAGAAGCCAAGACCCCTAAGCATCCGTCCTGCGCCAGATTGGCAATCGTCGTTGAATTTTTTCCACCGTAATCGAAATACACATCAGTGCCGCCGCTGACCGAGGGCGAGGTGATGGCGGCGACAGTGGCGAGGCGGCTGGTGGCTCCGCTGACGGCCGAACTGCCCTGCAGGGGATCGGCGATTGCTGCCTTGACGAGTTGGACCGAGGTCGTTCCGGTGGGCGGGGTGAGCGTGCACGGGCTCGAACTGGGCGGCGATCCGGCATCGTAACCGATGATCTTGGTCGTGATCACGTCACTGGGATTGGCACCGCCATCGGCGCAGACGGTGCTGTTCGAGGCGATCGCGCAGGCGGGGGCGTCGATGCTGCCAGTGCCGCTGAGCGCGATGCCGCTGCCGCTGGGATTGAGGGCGATGATACAGGCAGCGGCACTAGGCTTGACCTCCGCCATGGCAGATGCGCTGACCGGCAGACTCGTCATTGTCGGGCTCAGTACCCGCGCCAGCAGGAGCGGGTCGCTCGTCGTCACCGTGACCTGCACGGCGTAATTGCCATCTCCGGAGGGCGAACTGACGACCGCGGGCACGGCATTGCTGCTGGCGAGGCCGTTGAGCTGGACGATGTTGCTGACCGCGCTGGTGTAATCCGAGCCCACGCTGTACGCCAGCGCACCGCTATAGGCGGCGATGTCGGCGATGCGCTGGTTCTCGATCCGGCGATAGAGGCCCCGCCCGAATTCGACGGCGAGTGCGGAAACTCCGACAACGGCGACAAGCACAAAAGCGCTTAGAATGGTGATGGCGCCCCCTTTGTCACGGAATATTCGATTAAACATGAGTCGTGATCTGTATAGTGTCCGGACGCGGCCGCTCCTGTGAGCCTAAACGGTCCCGGTAAACGCCGCCTTAATGAGCCTTAACGATAAATGATGAGGAGGTACGATGCCTGCTTACATCATCGCCGAGATCACCGTCACCGACCCCGCCGGCTATGAACCCTATCGGCCGCTTGCCGCGGCGAGCATTGCCCGCTTCGGCGGCCGTTTCCTGGCGCGCGGCGGCAAGACCGAGCTTCTTGAAGGCGCGCCCGAGCTGCAGCGCGTCGTCGTCATCGAATTCCCCGACGCCGAGACGGCACGGCGCTGGTACCGCTCGGAGGAGTACCAGAGCGCCCTCAAGATCCGCCAGGCCGCCTCGCACGGCCGGCTGTTCCTGGTCGAAGGCGCAGATTAGGGGCCTGAAGGCAAAACGGATCCTGGCGCATACCCTCACCCACCGGCCCTGCGGGCCGGTCCCCCCTCTCCCGCACTGCGGGAGAGGGTGCCGAGCGCGGGCGAAGCCCGCGAGAGGCGGGTGAGGGTTTTGGGCGCGAGACCTCGACGCTCCCTCTATCAGGTCGCAATCTTCTCGCCGCCGTTGTCGCGCGGCAAGAGCTGCGTCGGGAAGCCGGCGGCGGCGAGCGCCGCGAGGAGGGCCTCGACGTGCCGGCGGTTCTGGGTTTCGACGACGATGTCGACCTCGGCGCGCTTCAGTGAGACGTCCTGGAACAGGCGCTGGTGGTGGACCTCGACGATATTGCCGCCGCGCTCGCCGATGACCTTGGAGAGGCGCGACAAGGCGCCCGGCACGTCCGGCAGTTCGGAGCGCAGGCGGACGAGGCGGCCCGAGCGCACGAGCCCGCGCATCAGGATCGAGGCGAGGAGGCGGGAGTCGATGTTGGCGCCGCAGATCACGATGCCGACCCGCCGGCCGCGGAAGCGTTCCGGCGCCGCCAACAACGCCGCCACCCCGGCGGCGCCGGCCCCTTCGGCGACGAGTTTCTCGTGCTCGATCAAGGTCTCGACCGCGCCTTCGAGCATCGCCTCGTCGACGAGGCGGATGTCGGAAACGAGCGCCTTGACGATAGGGCGGGTCAGTTGCCCCGGCTCCTTGACCGCGATTCCCTCGGCGATAGTCGCGGCGCCGGGGGGCGGGCCTGGCTCGGCTCCACGGAACAGGCGCTCCATCGCGGGATAGAGGGTCGATTGGACGCCGACGACCGCGATCTGCGGAGCGAGCGCCTTGGCGGCGACGGCGATGCCGGAGATCAATCCGCCGCCGCCGATCGGCACGATCACGATCTCGAGCCTCGGACAGTCTTCGACCAGTTCGAGGGCGATCGTGCCCTGGCCGGCGATGACCGCAGGGTCGTCATAGGGATGGACGAGCACGAGACCGTGCTCGTGGGCGAGCCGGTCCGCTGCTGCGCAGGAAGCGGTCAGGCTGTCGCCCTCCACTACGACGCGGGCGCCGAACGCCTCGGTGCGGTCGATTTTGGTGTAGGGCGTCCCCTCCGGCATCACGATCGTCGCCGGGATGCCGAGGCGTCGGGCATGATAGGCGACGCCCTGGGCATGGTTGCCGGCCGACATCGCCACGACCCCGGCGCGCCGCTCGGCGATGCCGAGGCTCAGGAGCTTGTTGAGGGCGCCGCGCTCCTTGAACGAGCCGGTGCGGTGCAGGGTTTCGAGTTTCAGATAGACCTCCGCCCCGGTCCGTTCCGAGAGCGCCGGCGCCGGCACCGTCGGCGTGCGCGCGACGGCGCCCACGATCGCCGCCGCAGCGCGGCGGACATCGGCGAGGGTGAGCGGGAGGTTGCTCATCGCCGCGGCTCCAGAACCAGGGTCGCAACCGGGGCGGCATGGCCCGGGACGAGCCAGGCGAAATCGCGCCAGCGCCGGACGAGATCGGCGAAATGGCGCGACAATGGGTTGCCCGACTGGCCCGGGGTCACGATCATATGCGCGTCCTGCGGCGCCGCCAGATCGGTGATGATGCGCAGGCCGGCGCCGAAACGCTGCACAAACGGCGCCTTGTCGTCGCGCACGTCGCTCGGGCCGCGATTGACGGTGTCGTAGCCGCCCGAGGTCGGGATCGCCGATGCGAGCCAGCCGGAGATCAGCGGGACATGGCTCCAGACTGGGCTCTCAAAGAGAGCAATATGCGCCCGGCCCCAATGCCACGTGCGGATGTCCGGCCCATAGGCGCGCGACAATGCGGCGAGCGCACGGTCGAGAGCCCGTTCGAGCAGCGCGGCGCAGCCTCGCTCCGGCTTGCCTTGGCTCGCGCCGGCCCGGTCCGGGGGGCCGCACCAATCCGTCCTCCTGGTCAATACGATCTCCATGACCTGCGGCTTCAAATCCCAGTACGGCGCGATCGCCTTGCCGAAGCGGCCGTAGAGCACCATCCGGCTGAACGCGCGCAAATAGGCCGTGAACAGGAGCGGCGACACCTTGTCCCGGTCCATGCGGAAATTCCACCGCCGCAATCGGGCGAGCGCCGCGCGCGCCAGGGCGTCCCTGGGCGCGATCCGCGTCATCAGCGGCACGAGCCGCGCCGCCATCGGCGAGAAGGTGTCGGCCTCGATCGCGGCGCTGGCGGCGATGTTCTGTCGCCTGGTCTGGTCGAGCAGAGCCATGATGCGCTCCGCGCGGTCCGGCAGATCCCACGAGCGGCCGAGGAAATAGGGATAGCGCGCCGGCACGATCTTGTTGTTGGCGCTGACAAAACGGCCCGAGGGCGGGTTTGTCGCCTGGGGCAGAGCGGCAAACGGGATGAAGCCGGTCCAGTCGTAGTCTCCGCTCCATCCCGGCTGCGGCAGCCACCCGTCGCCGTGCCTGCGGATCGGCACGAGCCCCGGGGCGATAAAGCCGATCGTGCCGCCGCTGTCGGCATAGACGATGTTCTGCTGCGGCCCGACAAAGTCTTTGAGCGCCGCGCGGAAGCCCTGCCAATCCCGGGCGCGCGCGAGGCCGTAGAGCGCGTCGGCGCTCCGGTCGTCGGGCCGCGTGAAGGTCGCCGCGAGGGCCAATACGGTTCCGGGCGCCGCGGCTCGGGGCGGCAATACGTCCGACAGCACCGGGCCGTGGCGCGTCGCACGGATCGTCAGCGCGACCGGGGCCGCGCCGCGCACGGGGATCACCTCGTGCCGCACGATGAACGGGGCGCTGCCGTCCGGCGTCAGATAGCGGCCGGGGTCATCGGGATCGACCTTCTCGACAAACAGATCCTCGACGTCGCTGCCGGTCGAGGTGAAGCCCCAGGCGATGCGCTCGTTGTGGCCGATCACGACAAACGGGCTGCCCGGCGCGGTGGCGCCGGCGATGTCGTGCCGCGGCGTCTTCAGGCGCGCGAGAAACCACACTCCCGGCGCGGCGAAGCCGAGATGCGGGTCGTTGGCGAGGAGCGGCTTGCCCGAGGCGCTATGGCGGCCGTCGACGACCCAGTTGTTCGAGGCGTGGACCGGCCCCACCGCCGCCGGCAGGGCGGCCAGGAGCCGGGAGAAGGCGAGGCCGCGGTAGACCGGACGCAGGCGGGCGAGCGTCGTCGGCGCATCCGGCGGGTATCCGGGGTAGAGGATGGCGAGATCGGCGGGCGGGATCGTCTCAAGCAGCTGCGCCCGCAACAATTCGCCGCGGTAATCGCCTTCGAGCAGCAGCGCCATCAATTTGCCCCAGACGAGGCTGTCGGCGACCCGCCAGGGTTCAGGCGAGAAGCGCAACAGCAGATATGCGGGGGGCCAAGCGCCGCGCCGCGCCGCGATCGCGGCGTTGACCCCGGCCGCATAAGCCTTGAGCACCCGCCGCGTCGGCGCCGACAGGGAGGGGATTTCCGCCTCGGCGGCGCGGTAGAGGCCGAGCACCCGCATCTGCCGGTCGACCGGCAGGGCCTTTTCTCCGAAGATTTCGGCGAGCCGGCCGGCGCCGGCGCGGCGCATCAATTCCATCTGAAACAGCCGCTCCTGGGCATGGACAAAACCGAGGCCAAAAGCGGCGTCCTCGTCGTCCGCGGCGGCGATCAGCGGCACCCCGTCGGCATCGCGCGCAATCGAGACCGGATGCACGATCCCGGCGACGGCAAGGCGCCCCCCGGTCTGCGGCAATGACGAGCGCAGATAGAGATAAAACCCGCCGATGAGGGCGGCGATCACGAGCAGCACGCCTGTCAGAATTCTGCGGAGCACCATTGCACTTAAAGAGAACGCTTTAACGCAAAGGACCCGAAGGGTTCGCAGAGGACGCAAAGGAGAAAGTTTTTGCGCGCCTGTGGCACGCGATTCTTCTTCCCTCTGCGCCCTTTGCGAACCCTTCGCGTCCTTTGCGATAAGATGTTTATTTCTCTACAGGTCGAGTTCGCGCAGGATGCGCTCGCGGTCGGCGTCGAGATCGGGGGCGGCGGGGCGCGTCGGCGGGTCGGCAAAGCCGGAGACCTTCATCGGATTGCCGACCAGCCGCAGCGGGCCGGTGACCGGGTCTTCGACCGTGACCAGCATGTTGCGCGCCGCGGCCTGCGGATGGGCGATCGCCTGTGCGACGTTGTTGACCGGCCCGCACGGCACTCCGCCCCGTTCGAGCACGGCGATCCAATCCTCGGTCGTCTCGTTCCGCAACACGCTTTCGATCTCGCCGCGCAGCGCGTCCTGGTTCCGGTTGCGCAGGGCGTTGGTCTCGTAGAGCGGGTTGTGCGCCAGATCCGGACGGCCGAGCACCTCGCACAATTTGACGAAGAGCCCGTCATTGCCGGCGGCGATGATGATGTGACCGTCCCGGGTCGCAAACGCCTCGAACGGCGTGATCGAGGGGTGGCGCGCGCCCATCGGCCCGGGGATCTCGCCGGTCGTCGTGTAGCGCATGATCGCGTTTTCCAGCAGCGCCAACTGGCAGTCGAACAGAGCGACGTCGACCTTTTGCGCCTCGCCGGTGCGCTCGCGGTGCAATAATGCGGCGTTCAGCGCCACCGCGGCGAACAGGCCTCCAGCGAGATCGCCGACCGAGGCGCCGACGCGCACCAGCGGCATGCCGGGATGGCCGGTGATGCTCATGATGCCGCCCAGCCCCTGCACGACCATGTCGTAGGAAGGATAATGCGAATAGGGACCGCTGTGGCCGAACCCCGAGACGGCGGCGTAGACGAGGCGCGGATAGCGCGCGTGCAAATTGTCCCAGCCATAGCCGAGCCGCTCCATCGTCCCCGGGCGGAAGTTCTCGACAAGGGCGTCGGCGCGGTCGAGCAGCCGGTCGAAAACCGCGCAGCCTTCCGCCGTCTTGAGGTCGAGCGCGATCGACTCCTTGCCGCGGTTGACCGAGGCGAAATAGGTCGATTTGCCGTTCTGAAACGGCCCGTAATGACGCGCGTCGTCGCCCTTGTCGGGCGGCTCGACCTTGATCACGCGGGCGCCCATCTCGGCGAGCAGCAGGGTGCAATAGGGACCCGCGAGAATGCGCGAGAGATCGATGATGGTGATGCCGGAGAGCGGCCCCTCTAGAGCCATGCCGGGATGTCCTTCCAGTCCGCCAAAGCCGGTCCAATAGCCCAGAGCGGCGGCGCCTGCAACGCCCCGGGTCGCGACGCGCCGCGGATCGGCGGTTGATCTCCCGCGGCCCCCGCTCCTATGCTGGGGGATGGAGGTTCGGATGCTGCCTCCGCACATGCATGAAAGCGAGGAAGAGGCGTCGCGGCGGCGCACCGCGGCGCTGCTCGGCCTGATCATCATCCTGTCGCTGGCGATCGTCGGCATCATCCTCGTGCGCGAACTCGGCAAGGAGTCGCGGCTCGAAGACTGCCTGATGGCGAGGCGCACCAATTGCGCCCCGATCACGCTCCCGCTGAGCCAATGACCGCGTGCTGACGCAACCCGTGCCGTGTAGGGCGGAAAAGCTGCCCCGGCAGGGGCAGCGCATTCCGCCGTTGCGGCCGGTGCCGGCGCCCGGTCGGCGGAATGCGCATACGCTTTTCCGCCCTACGCATCGGTGTGGGCGATTGATCAAATCCCGCTTAACCCGTAGCGCTTATCTATGATAGACATGCAACATAGTGCGCATCTCCGGTGAAAGGCGCGTGGCATGGTGGGGCGTGCGATCGGGGCGGCCGTGATCCTCGCGGCGGCGGCTTTGGCGGTGATCTGGCGTGCGGGCCCGGGCGATCACGTGCCGCAGGCGGTGGCGCAGATGCCGCCGCCGGGGGTCCCGGTGACGGCGGGGACCGTGGTCGCCCGCAACGTACCCGTCTTCCTCAACGGCATCGGCACGGTTCAGGCCTACAACATGGTTGCCGTCCAGAGCCGGGTCGACGGCCAGATCGTCCGCATCGCGTTTCAGGAGGGCCAGGAGGTCAAGGCCGGCGATCCCCTGGTGCAGATCGACCCGCGCCCCTATGAGGCGGTGCTTGATCAGGCGCGCGCGGCCGAGCAGAAGGACGAGGCGCAGCTGGCGAGCGCACAAGCCGATCTCCAGCGCTATGCCAGTCTCGTCGGGCCGGGCTTTCAGACCCGCCAGAGCTACGACCAGCAAAAGGCGACGGTGGCTGCCCTCAAGGCCGCGATTACCGGCGACAGGGCGCAGATCGAGAGCGCGCAGCTCAACCTCGCCTACAGCGACATCCGCGCGCCGATCGGCGGGCGGCTCGGCGCCCGCCTCGTCGACATCGGCAATATCGTGCACGCCGGCAGCAACACCACGCTGGTCACGATCACGCAATTGAAGCCGATCTTTGTCAGCTTCACCCTGCCGCAGCAGGATCTCGACGAGGTGCGCCTGCAGCAGCAGAAAGCGCCGCTCGCCGTCACCGCCCTCTCCGGCGACAACAAGACCGAATTGGCGCAGGGCCGGCTGACCCTGATCGACAACACGATCAACCAGGCGACCGGCACGATCCATTTGAAGGCCGACTTTGCCAACCGTGACGAACGGTTGTGGCCCGGCGAATTCGTCAATGTGCGGGTCATCCTCAAATTGCGCCGCAACGTCCCGACGGTGCCGGAGCAGACCGTCGAGGAAGGGGCGGACGGCCGTTTCGTCTATGTGATCAAGCCGAACGACACGGTCGAACGGCGCGCCGTTACGGTCGCCGCGGTCGAGGACGGGCTGGCGGTCGTGACAAAAGGGCTGAAATCCGGCGAGCGGGTCGTCGTCAACGGCCAGTTCCGGCTGAGCGACGGCGCGCGGGTGAAGATCGTGCCGGCGGCGAAGAACGTCACCGGCTGAGGGCGGGGGATCACCGATGAATATTTCCGCCCCTTTCATCCGCCGGCCGATCGCGACCTCGCTGTTGATGCTAGGCGTCTTGGTCTTCGGCATCGCCGCCTATGGCCTGTTGCCGGTGGCCTCGCTGCCCAACGTCGATTTCCCGACCATCGCGGTCAGCGTCAATTATCCCGGGGCGAGCCCGGAGACGATGGCTTCGGCGGTCGCCACGCCGCTCGAACAGAAGTTCACGTCGATCCCCTCGCTCGCCCAGATGACCTCGCTGTCGGGCGTCGGGACGACGACGATCACGTTGCAATTCGAACTGTCGCGCAACATCGACGCCGCGGCGCAGGACGTGCAGACCGCGATCAACGCAGCGGGCGGGGTGCTGCCCAAGGATCTGCCGACCCCGCCGACCTATCGCAAGACCAACCCGACCGACCGTCCGGTCCTGATCTACGCCGTGCATTCCGACACGCTGCCGGTCTACCGCATCGACGATTACGCCAATACGGTGCTGGCCGAGCGGATCTCGATGGTGCCGGGCGTCGGCCAGGTGTTCATCTTTGGCCAGAAGCCCTATGCCGCGCGCGTTCAGGTCAACCCGGCGGCGCTCGCCGCCAAGGGCATCGGCCTCGAAGACGTGCGCAACGCGCTCGTCGCCGCGACGGTCAATCAGCCCAAGGGCGCGATCGAAGGCGCGCACCGGGTGGTCACGCTCGACACCAACGACCAGCTATTGGACGCCGCACAGTATCGCAACGTCATCATCGCCTACAGAGACGGCGCCCCGGTGCGCATCAAGGACGTCGGCGACGCCATCGATTCGATCCAGGATACGCATCTCGGCGGATGGTACGACAACCAGCCGGCCGAAGGGATCGCGATCCTGAAGGCGCCGGGCGCCAATACGATCGCATTGATCGACGAGATCAAGGCGCTGATGCCGAAGCTCGAAGAGTCGCTGCCGCCGTCGGTCCATGTCGATCTGATGTCGGACCGCTCGCAGATGATCCGGGCCGGCGTGCTCGACGTCGAATACACGATGATATTGACGATCGGCCTCGTGATCCTCGTCATTTTCCTGTTCCTGCGGACATTGTGGGCGACCGTGATCCCCGCTTTGGCGGTGCCGCTGTCCCTGCTCGCCACCTTTGCCGTGATGTATGTCGCGGGCTACAGCCTCGACAACATCTCATTGATGGGGTTGACGATTTCGGTCGGCTTCATTGTCGACGACGCGATCGTCATGATCGAGAACATCGTGCGCTACATCGAGGCCGGCGAGCGGCCGTTCGACGCCGCCCTCAAAGGGGCGGGGCAGATCGGCTTCACGATCGTCTCGATCACCTTTTCGCTGATCGCGGTGTTCATCCCGCTGTTCTTTATGGGCGGCATTATCGGCCGGCTGTTCCGCGAATTCGGAGTCCTCGTCTCGGTCGCGGTCGTGTCCTCGGCGATCGTGTCGCTGACCCTGACCCCGGTATTGTGCTCGCTGTTTCTGAAAGAGCAGGGGCTGCATCCCAAGGGCCGCCTCAACCGGATGGCCGAAAGTTTTTTCACGTGGCTGATCGGCGCTTATGATCGCGGGCTGCGCTTTGTCTTGCGGCACCAGTTTCCCGCCTTGTTGTCGACCTTGTTGCTGATGGTCGCGACCGGCTATCTCTACATCCATATTCCCAAGGGGTTTTTCCCGCAGCAGGATACCGGCTTCGTGTTCGGCGAATTGGACGTGCGCGAAGATTCCTCGTTCCAGGCGACGGCGGCGATCGCCCACAAGGTCGTCGACATCGTGCTCCACGACCCCGCCGTCGGCGGCGTCTACAACACCGCCGGCGCCTACAGTTACAACCCTGGCGAAAGCACCGCGCGCATCTTCTTCCAATTGAAGCCGTATGACGAGCGCGGCGTCACCGCCTACGAGGTCGTCCGCAGGTTGCGCAAGAAAGTGGCGGGGATCGTCGGCGCCAAATTCTACATGCAGGTGCCGCAGGACATCAATGTCGGCGGCCGGCTCAGTCGGACCCAATACCAATACACGCTGACCGACTCGAACCAGGACGAGCTCGACCACTGGGCGCCGATCCTCGAGCGCGAAATGCGCAAATTGCCGGAATTGCAGGACGTCGCCTCCGATCAGCAGAACGCCGCGCCGCATGTTGCGGTCGAGATCGACCGTGACGCCGCCTCGCGTCTCGGCATCCCGGTCGCGACGATCGACCAGACGCTCTACGACGCGTTCGGCCAGCGCCAGGTCGCGACGATCTACACCTCGAGCAATCAGTACAAGGTCGTCCTCGAAGTCCAGCCGCAATTCCAGAAAGATCCGGCGGCCTTGTCGAAGATCTACGTGTCCGGGCCGAACGGCGCGCAAGTGCCGCTCTCCGCCCTCGCCCATTACGTCCCGAAGCTCGAACCGCTGACGATCAGTCATCAGGGCGTTTTCCCCGCCGTCACTCTGTCGTTCAACCTCGCCCCCGGGGTGGCGCTGGGGCAGGCGGTCGCCAAGGTCCAGGCCCTGGCCGCTCGGCTCGGGGCGCCGCCAAGCCTCAACGGCGCGTTCCAGGGCACGGCGCAGGCGTTCCAGGCCTCATTGTCGTCGATGCCGCTGCTGTTGGTTGCGGCGATCCTCGTCGTCTACATCGTGCTCGGCATCCTCTACGAGAGCTACATCCACCCGATCACGATCCTGTCGGCGCTGCCGTCGGCCGGGGTCGGCGCCCTCCTGATGCTGATGCTGTTTCACTATGATCTGTCGGTGATCGCGATCGTCGGCATCATCCTGCTGATCGGCATCGTCAAAAAGAACGCGATCATGATGATCGACTTCGCCTTGCAGGCGGAGCGGCTCGAAGGCAAGAGCCCGCTCGAGGCGATCCATCAGGCCTGTTTGTTGCGTTTCCGGCCGATCATGATGACGACGATGTCGGCGCTGTTCGGCAGTTTGCCGATCGCCATCGGCCAGGGGGTAGGCTCGGAACTGCGCCAGCCGCTCGGCATTGCGATCGTCGGCGGGCTCCTCGTCTCACAATGGCTGACGCTCTATACGACGCCGGTCATCTATCTCTATCTCGAACGGCTGTCGCGCTGGCTCGGCCATATCTATCGGCCTTCGCGCGCGGCCACCGCGCTGTCGCCGCATCTGGCGGACGACCGCGCGCCCGGGGAGTGAGCCGATGTCGACGACGATCATCTCCGAGCCGGTCGCTCTTGCCGCGTGGTCAGAGCCGCCGGTCGACCGCACCTTCGGTTTTCTTGCCCGCGAGGTCGTGCGTCTGTTGAAGCGGCGTTTCGAGCGGCGGGCGCGGCAGACCGGTCTGCCCTTGACCCGTTTGCAGGCCATGGTGGTGCTGTTTCTGTCCCGCCATGAAGGGGTGAGCCAGGCCGAGGTCGCGGCGCGGCTCGATTTCGAACCGATCGCGCTCGTGCGCATGCTCGACAAATTGTGCGAGGAAGGGCTGGTCGAGCGCCGATTGCACCCGACCGACCGGCGCGTGCGCACCCTGTGGCTGACCCCGGCGGCCCGGCCCGTCGTCGCCCTGATCACGCAGATCAACGAGGCCATTCGCGAAGAGGCCTTTGCCGGGCTCTCGGCGGAGGCGCGCGCCCTGGTGGTCGAGGCGCTCGCTGCGATCAAGGACAACCTCGCGCTCCAGGAGGAAGCGGCTGCGGCCGATCCCGGCCCGCCGCCCGTCGCCGGGCACGGCTGAGCCGTTCAGGCGGCGCGGGCGGGGCGCGGCAAGATCAACATCGGTCCGTAGGCCAGGACGAAAAGGCCGAAAGCGGCGATCCACAGCCCGCCCGAGGCGATCAGCAGCGGCATCACGGGGCCCGCGCCAAAACCGGCGACGACGCGGCAGACAGCAGCCACTGTGACCAGCAGGTAGATCGCCGTCGTGCCCCTATCGGCGGCAAGAGTGCGGCCGGTGTGCCCGCGCGTCGCCCGGGTCATCACCGCCAGGATCATCGTGCCGATCGCCCCCGCGGTCAGGGCGTGGATGGCCGCGCTTTGCGGCACCCCCGCCCCGAGCGCAGAAAGCCCGAGCAGGGCCGAGCCGAGCACCAGCCAGAAATAGCCGATATGCAGCACCAGGAGCAGCGGCTCGGCCCCGGTGCGATACCCGCGCCAGCGCACAAGGCGCCACAGATTGAGCGCGGCGCCGAGGACCAGCAGCAGACCGAAGAGCGGCAGGCCGGGGGCGAAGGCCCAGCCGAACAGACCGGCATGGAGGGTGCCGAGCGCCGCCCGGTCGAGCCCGTCGCGCGCCGCCGGCAGATGCGCTTCATCACGGCGGACCAGCCAGTTGCGGGTGAAGCTCGGCACGATGCGCCCGCCCACGACCGAGATCAGCGCCAGCGCCGCGGCGAGCCCGAGACGCCAGCCGAGCCCCCGGGACCCCAAGACGATCCCCGCCGCTTCGAGATGCATCAACAGATTGGCGAGACCGAGCACGGCCGCCGGCACGACCATCGGCAGATTGCGCCAGTTGCGCCCGGCGACGATCTCGCGCGCCGCCACCGCGCAGAGGAGGGCCGGGAAGGATAGATCCGCTGCCGTCGCGAGCCACGCCGGGACCCAGGCCGAGACGAGACAAGCGAGCCGGCCCAAGAGCCACAGCGAAGCGAGCAATGCGAGCGGCCGGCCGCCGACCGGCAGGCGCTTGGTCCAGTTGGGGATCGCGGTCAACAGAAAGCCGCCGATTGCGGCCATGACAAAGCCGAACAGCATCTCGTGGATGTGCCAGGCGAGCGGGTCGAACCGGCTCGGCAGCGCCGTGCCGTGGGTCAGCATACCCAGCCACAGCAGCAGAGCCGCCGCCGCCCACACCCCGGCGGCGAGAAAGAACGGGCGAAAGCCCTGGGTCAGAAAGGCCGGCGCGGGCCGGTGCGCCCGCTCTGCGGCGGCAAGGGTCATCGCCCTCTCTCTTTCCGATTAACGGCGGAGAGATGGGTCCCGGCTTGCGCCGGGACAACGAAGCAGCGGCGCGGCGCCGCACCCCTCACTCGAAGGCGAGGATCACCTGGTCGACGGCGAGGCTGTCGCCCGGCTGGGCGTGGATCTCGGCGATGCGGCCGTCGCGCTCGGCGCGCAGGACATTCTCCATCTTCATCGCCTCGACGATGGCAAGCGCCTCGCCCGCCTTGACCTCCTGCCCCGGCGCCACGACGACCGCCGATAAGAGCCCCGGCATCGGCGACAGGACCAGCCGCGAGGTATCGGCCGCCTTCTTCTCCGGCATCAGGGCGAGAAGTTCGGCGGCGCGCGGCGACAGGACGCGCGCCCGGCGGACGACGCCGCCGTGCACGAGGCGAAAGGCGGCGCCCGGCAGGCGTTCGAGCTGGACCGTCACCGCCTTGTCGTCGAGCCGCATGTGCAAGAGAGGCTGACCCGGCGGCCAATCGGTCATCGCGAGGTGGCTCTCGCCGGCGATCTCGATGCGATAGGCGGCGCCCTCGGCCGCGACCGAGACGTCGTGGCGGGCGCCGTCGAGCAGGATGACGAGCCGGTCCTCGATCGCCGGCCGGGCGCCGTCGAGCGTGCCGCCGATGGCCGCTTCGTGCTCGCGCAGGCGGCGGTGGGCGAGGGCGGCGGCGGCGAGGATGACCCGGTCGGCCGCGACAAAGCCCCGCGGCGGAGCGAAGCCGCCGGGAAATTCCTCGGCGATGAAATCCGTCGACAGCGCTCCGGCGCGAAACCGCTCGTGGCCGGCGACGGCGGCGAGAAAGGCGATGTTGTGCTGCACCCCGGCGACATAAAAGCCGTCGAGCGCGGCCGAGAGCCGCTCGATCGCGCTGTCACGGTCGGGGCCTGAGGCCACCAGCTTGGCGATCATCGGATCGTAATGGAGGCTGATCTCGGCGCCCTCGAAGACGCCGGCGTCGAGCCGCACGCCGTCCCCCTGCGGCGGCCGGTAGCGAACGAGCCGGCCGATCGAGGGCAGGAAGTTGCGCGCCGGGTCCTCGGCATAGATCCGCGCCTCGACCGCCCAGCCGGAGAGGGCGAGATCCTCCTGCCGCCAGGGCAACCTTTCTCCGGCGGCGACGCGGATCATCCATTCGACCAGGTCGAGACCGGTGATGCTCTCGGTCACCGGATGCTCGACCTGCAACCGCGTGTTCATTTCGAGAAAGTAGAAGTTCCGCTCGCGGTCGACGATGAACTCGACCGTGCCGGCCGAACGGTATTGGACCGCGCGCGCCAAGGCGACCGCCTGCCGGCCCATCGCCGCCCGCGTATTGCCGTCGAGAAACGGGCTCGGCGCCTCCTCGACGACCTTCTGATGGCGGCGCTGGATCGAGCATTCGCGCTCGAATAGATGGACGATGTTGCCGTGCCCGTCGCCCAGAACCTGGATTTCGATATGGCGCGGCTCCTCGACGTATTTCTCAATAAAGACGCGGTCGTCGGCAAAGCTCGCCTTGGCCTCGCTTGCCGCGGCGCGGAACCCGTCGCGCGTCTCGGCGTCATTGCGGGCGATCCGCATGCCTTTGCCGCCGCCGCCGGCCGAAGCCTTGATCATGACCGGATAGCCGATGTCGCGGGCGATCTCGACCGCTTGCTCGGCGTCGGGGATCACGTCGAGACGGCCGGGCACGGTCGCCACCCCGGCGGCGTGCGCCAGCTTTTTCGATTCGATCTTGTCGCCCATCGCGGCGATCGCCGCGGGGCCGGGACCGATGAAGACGATGCCGGCATCGGCGAGCGCCGCGGCGAACTCGGCATGCTCGGACAGAAAGCCGTAGCCGGGATGAACCGCCTCGGCGCCGGTCGCGCGGCAGGCGTCGAGGATCCGGTCGATCCGGAGATAGCTCTCGGCCGAGGGCGGCGGTCCGATCGGCACGGCCTCGTCGGCCATCTGCACGTGCAGGGCCTCGGCATCGGCCTCGGAATAGACCGCGACCGTGGCAATCCCCATGCGCGTTGCCGTGCGCATGATGCGGCAGGCGATCTCGCCGCGATTGGCGATCAGGATTTTTTTGAACATCAGAGCCCTCACCCGCCTCGCTGCGCTCGGCACCCTCTCCCGCATTGCGGGAGAGGGGGGACCCGGCCCTGCGGGCCGGGTGGGTGAGGGTCTTTCAGGGGCATGTTCACAGCGGGATGTTGTCGTGCTTTTTCCACGGGTTTTCGAGCTTTTTGCCGCGCAGCATGGCGAGCGCGCGGCAGAGGCGTCGCCTTGTCCCGCGCGGCAGGATCACGTCGTCGATAAAGCCGCGGCCGGCGGCGACAAACGGGTTGGCGAATTTCTCGCGATATTCCTCGGTGCGCGCCTCGATCGCCTGCTGGTCGCCGAGATCGGCGCGGAAGATGATCTCGACCGCGCCCTTCGGGCCCATCACCGCGATCTCGGCCGAGGGCCAGGCGTAATTGACGTCGCCGCGCAGATGCTTTGAACTCATCACGTCATAGGCGCCGCCATAGGCCTTGCGCGTGATCACCGTGACCTTCGGCACGGTCGCCTCGGCATAGGCAAACAGCAATTTGGCGCCGTGCTTGATGATCCCGCCATATTCCTGGGCGGTTCCCGGCAGAAACCCGGGCACGTCGACAAAGGTCACGATCGGGATGTTGAAACAGTCGCAAAAGCGCACAAACCGCGCCGCCTTGCGCGCGCTGTCGATGTCGAGGCAGCCGGCGAGGACCATCGGCTGATTGGCGACGATGCCGATCGTCGATCCTTCCATGCGGGCAAAGCCGATAAGGATGTTGCGGGCGAAATCGGGGGCGATCTCGAAGAAGTCGCCGTCGTCGACGACCTTCAGGATCAGCTCCTTCATGTCGTAGGGCTTGTTCGGATTGGCCGGGATCAACGTGTCGAGCGAGGGTTCGGCCCGCTCGCGCGGATCGGAACATGGCCGGCGCGGCGGCTCGGCCCGGTTCGAAGCGGGCAGAAAATCGACAAACCGGCGCAGTTCGGCGAGCGCCTCGACGTCGTTGTCAAAGGCGAGGTCGGCAACCCCTGAGCGCGTCGTATGGGTCAAGGCGCCGCCCAGTTCCTCCTGCGTCACGGTTTCGTGGGTGACCGTGCGGACGACCTCGGGCCCGGTCACAAACAGATAGGAGGTGTCCTTGACCATGAAGATGAAGTCGGTCATCGCCGGCGAATAGACCGCCCCTCCGGCGCACGGCCCCATGATCAGCGAGATCTGCGGGATCACCCCGGACGCCAGCACGTTGCGCTCGAACACCTCGGCATAGCCGGCGAGCGAGGCGACCCCGTCCTGGATGCGGGCGCCGCCCGAATCATTGAGACCGATCACCGGGGCGCCGACATTCAGCGCATGGTCCATGATCTTGCAGATCTTCTCGGCATGCGCCTCGCTGAGCGAACCGCCGAACACGGTGAAATCCTGGCTGAAGACAAAGACCAGCCGGCCGTTGATCGTGCCGTAGCCGGTGACGACGCCGTCGCCCGGGATCTTGTGCCGGTCGACGCCGAAATCATGGCTCCGGTGCTCGACAAACATGTCCCATTCCTCAAAGGAGCCGGGGTCGAGCAATAGTTCCAGCCGCTCGCGCGCGGTCAATTTGCCGCGGCGGTGCTGCGCCGCGATGCGGCTCTCGCCGCCGCCCAGCCGGGCCGCCGCGCGTTTCTGCTCCAAGCGGCCGAGAATCTCCTGCATGGCGCCTCACCTTGGGATCGGGCGGGCGAGATAGCATCAACGCAAGGGCGGCGCCAGACCCGCCGCCCGTTCGCGGGACCCGCGCAGAGCCGGAGGCGACCGCCTGTTCCGCCTGTTTTTGCAGGTCGGAAGCAGGCGTACCCTTGTGTCTTCGTTGCTCTATCCGTAATGTCCCAGGCGGTTTCCAGGGAAACCGCCAGCGAGATAAATTCTATTATCACAATAATGCTTTTTTGTCAATGGCGGCGGGCCACAGATGCGTAGGGCGGAAAAGCGTAAGTGCATTCCGCCGACCGAAAGCGCCGGCGCCGACCGCAACAGCGGCGGAATGCGCTTCGCTTTTCCGCCCTACGACTTGTCGGCCCTTTCTGTCCCGGTTAGGACAATGGCATGGCGCGCCACGCGGTCTCCTTTGTTGTCACCGTCTACGACAAGGAGCCCTATCTTGCCGCGGTGTTGCGTGCGATCGCAGCGCAGGAGGGCGATTTTGAGCGCGAAGTCATTGTCGTCGACGACGGGTCGCGCGACCGCTCGCGCGCGATCCTCGCCGCTCTCGGGCCGCGCCTGCCGGGGTTTCGCCTGATCGCCCAGCCCAATTGCGGTCCGGCGATCGCCACCAATCGCGGCGTCGCCGCGGCCGCGATGCCCTTTGTCAAACTGGTCGACGGCGACGATCTGCTCGCCCCCTATGCGACGGAACATCTGATCGAGGCCGCCGAACGGCTCGGCGCCGAAGTCGCGATCGGCGCCGGCGGCGCCTATCCTGCGGGCGCCGCGCCGTACTGGCCCGGCCTCGCCGCGGCCCCGCCCGCCTTGCTGGCCGACCCGCTTGCGAGGCTCATCCGCTCGATCTGGTTCACCCCGAGCAACATGCTGATCCGCCGCGCGGCATGGCAGCAGAGCGGCGGCTGCGACGAGCGCGTCTTTGTCCAGGATTATGCGTTGGCTTTGCGGCTCGCCGCGGCGTGCCGTTTCGCCGTCAGCGACACCGTGGTCATGCGAGCGCCGGCAGCGGCGGCGGGGCTGTCGCGCAACAAGGCGCAGATCCTGCACGATCTGAACCTGGCGCTGCTGCTGTTCCTGGAGGACCGGCCGGAATTGCCGGCGCATTATTGCCGCGCGGGCCTGCGGCGCATCGCCCAGCGCGCCTGGAAATGGGCGCGCCGCGAGGCCGGGCGGGGGGCCCTCTCGCGCGACTCTCTGACCTGCCTTGGCGCCGCGCTGGGGGGACGCGAGGCCGTCTGGAAGAGCCTCGACATCTTCGCCGCGAGCGGCGTTGTGCGGCGGAGGACAGGGTCCTGGAGGAAGTGACGGTTGCGCGCGTTTCGCTATTCTCGGCGACAATACGGATGGGGAGGAGAAAAGATGAAAACAGGGCCGATTCTGGGCGCAGCGGCGCTGCTGGCGCTGCTGGCCGCCCCGGCGACGGCGGAGCCGTTCGGTGCGATCTACGCCTTTGGCGACAGCCTGTCCGATGCCGGCAACGCCTATATTGCGACCGGCGGGACGACCCCGCCCGCGCCGCCCTACGCCCGCATCAACGGCTACGGGGTGTTCAGCAATGGGCCGGTCTGGGTGCAGGATCTGGCGAGCGATTTCGGTCTCGGCCCGCTGCTGCCGAGCCTTGCCGGCGGGACCGACTTCGCCGTCGGCGGAGCGCAGACCGGCGCGTTCGGCCGCTATGCAGGGTCTCCCGGCGATCTGCTGCCGGCTCGGGGCAATCCGGTCGCCACCTCGCAGCTTGGGATGTTCACCGCCGCCGTGCCGCACCCGGCGGCGAACGCGCTCTATACATTTTCGATCGGCGCCAACGACATCGAGACGATCCTCACCCGCGACGCCGCCCATCCGCTGCGGGCGGTGTCCGACGCCATCGCGGTCATCCGCAATATCGCAACCTTTGTCGGCGATCTGGCGGCCAGGGGCGCGCGCAATTTCGACGTGTTGAACGTGCCCGATCTCGGCAAGGCCCCGGCGCTGCGGGCGCAGGGCCCCGCGGCCGCCGCGGAGGCTTCCGCTTTCACCGGCGCATTCGACGTCGCTCTGGAGAGCGCGCTTACCGGCCTAGCGCGCAGCGACGGTCTCGATCTGCACCTGATCGACAGTTATGCGCTGGTACAGGAAGCCGTTGCCGACCCGGCGCTGTTCGGGCTGACCAACGCCACCGATGCCTGCCTGCCGCCCGGCAGCCCGATCCCCTGCGCCACCCCCGACCAGTACCTGTTCTGGGACGATATCCACCCGACCGAAACCGGCCATCGTGCTCTCGCCGAGGCCGCCCTCGACCCGATTGTCCTCGCCAATGCCGATCCCGTCCCGGAGCCGAGCTCTCTTGTCCTGCTGGCCGCCGGGCTCGGGTTTCTCGGGGTCGTCGCCCGGCGGCGGCGTCCGCGAGTCCGGTCGCTTTTCACGCGCGCAGCAAGGCCGTGAACCGCGCCGCCGCAGCGATCTCGGCGGCAAGCGCCTCACGGCGCGCGGCCGCTTCGGCGTCCTCGCCCCAGGCTTCGATCTGAAAGCTCTCGTCGAGCTGCGAGGCCGCGAAGGCGGCGTC
>DATFCQ010000050.1:0-12409 GCA_035252905.1 Allostellaceae bacterium
TCCGGGGCGCTGCGCAGCAGCGAACCCGGAACCTATGAACACAGACTCTCGCCGAGCCGGCCAAAGCCGGTGTGCAGGGATTCCGGGTCCGGCGCTTGCGCGCCGTCCCGGAATGACCCCACCTGTTACATTCAAACTGCGCCACTACCCGTCGCTCGGCAGGATCAAATTTGAATTTTCTCTTCCGACCCAAGCGGCCCTGTTCCCAATTGCCAGACTGCGTCAGCCATTGCCTCGCCCTGATACTTGGCGATCAAACTCCTCGTCTCTGGCTATTTCGAAGTTGCTCACCTGTCGTCTGATCGCCGATAGGTGAACAGGACGGATGGACTCTCCAGTACGTGGGACGGTTACTTTCAAGCCAGAGCTTCGATGTTCGAATATCCGGTGACTCCCCGCGTATTCAACCCTTAGCTCTGTAAACCCCATGCGGAGAAGAGCGGAAACCAGAGCTTTAGTTGAAACTGTCTTAGGCATGGAGATTGTCTCCAATCCTTGAGATCACATCGGCCTTCTGCCGCCATTGAGCAGGAGTTCAGGCCTGTACGGTTTGCTCCCTTGGTATGTGCAAAGACAGCGATGAGCTTGTCAGTACATCCATCTCGATCTTTTGGGTCCTGAGGTAACTTTGGATGTATAACCAGTATGCAGCATCAGCTTGGGCGCATATAACACAAGATAAGCAAGGTAAGGCTCCTTGGACCAGTAGTCCAGGTCACGTTTCTCCATCGGAAACGATAGATCGCCATTTTCCAGTCGATATATCTCTATGCTGTCTGTCGCCTTTAGCTGCACGAATATGAGTCCATTCTCGACCGCGCCATCGGCATCAAACCTCTCAATGTGAGCATCAATGCCGTAATCCGCATGATGTGCCTCAATCGTGAAGCCCGCTCGGAGTACGGGACCGGACACGTAATGTAGGCTTAGGTCGGCGATGACGTGCTCGCGCGTGCGCAGCTTCCTCCGTCGTGGCGACTTCGTCCGCCTCTGTTGAGCCATCCAGGTGCTCGCGGATCAATGCCGCTCCGGTTTCAAGGCTACCCCGGCGATGGTCTGCTTTCCATCTGTAGCCGCAATTCACACCCCCTACCCGATTGCCCTGTGGCGTTGCCTCGCCCGGGGCTGCACGCCTATGCTTACGGCGAAGATAAAGGAGGAAGCTATGACTGTCGTTCGGGCAGAGGATCGTTCGACAAGGCAGGGGGCGGCGGCGAATTTCACCGGAACCGTGTGGCAGGACGAGGTCGTCGTCGGCCAGGCGCCGTCGCGCATGCGCGCCACTGTCGTCTCGTTCACGCCGGGGGCGCGCACCGCCTGGCACGCCCATCCAGTCGGGCAGGTGCTCTATTGCCTGTCCGGGGTCGGCCGCATCTGCATCGGCCAGGGATCGCGCCCGCAGGCGATCTATCCCGGCGACACGGTGATGATCCCGCCCAACACATTGCACTGGCACGGCGCCGCCCCCGACCGGCTGTTCGCGCATCTGGCGATGTCGGAAAACGGCGAAGGCGGCCAGGGCACCGAATGGGGCGAGCAGGTCAGCGACACCGATTACCGGGCCGAGCCGGCGCCCTGAACTACATTTCAGAAAGGTAATTTTACAATGAGACAGTGAGGCGGTGAGGGGAAATTATCGCGCGCCAAAGGCGCGCAAAAACTATTCCTCACTGCCCCATTGCCTCACTGGTGAATTTGTGCTCCGGAGTGACGGGCGATCGTGCGCTCGTCTCTACCGCGCCGCGACCGGCGGCAGACCGGCCTCGCGGCGGGTGTCGTTGATGATCTGCAAGACCCGCTCGCGATAGGGGCGGTACTGCACGCCGAACTCCTGCACGAGGCGGGAGTTGTCGATCAGAAAATTGCCCGACTGCTCGCGCCCGCCGGTCTCGTGATCGAAAGTGATCTGCGCGTCGGGGAGGAATTCGCGCACCAGATCGGCGAGCTCGCCGAGGCTGATCGGCGTCCCGCCCGAATTGTAGACCGCGTGGCGCGGCTTGTCGGTCAATAACACCCGGGCGAAGACCTCGGCGATGTCGTCGACATGGACCGGAGCGCGCATCGCGTCCTTGTACGGGAACGAGATCCTTTGGCCACGCGCCGGGAAGGTGATGCATTTGACGTGATCGACCGAGCCGACGATCTTGTCGGGGCCGGTCACATTGGCCGGGCGGATCGCGGTGATCTCCATCCCGTATTTCTCGCGATAATCCTGCGCCTGCCATTCGTTGAAGATCTTGTGCATCGCGTATTGCACGTGGCCGTGGCGGAAATCGTCCTCGGTGACCGTGCGCTCGCCGTAGAATTTCTGCTCGCCGCTGACCGCGAGCGAGCTGGCGAAGACGACGCGGTTGACGCCGGCGAGGCGCGCCGCCTCAAAGCAATTGTCCATGCCGACCACATTGAGCTTCAAGGCGGCGTGCGGCGGGTGCTCGCTGCCGAGATAATAGGCGAGATTGACGATCCGCGCGGGCCTGGCCGCGACCGTCGCCGCCATGACCTCGTCGAACTGGCTGACGTCGCCGCGCAGCATCTTCACCTTGTTGCCGAAGCGGCCGTAATCGGCGGTGCCGGGGTTGATGTCCAGGCAGACGATGTCTTCGCCCCGCTCGACCAGCAGCGGGACGAGCCGCCGGCCGATAAAGCCGGTGCCGCCGAGAATCAGTGTCGTCATCGTGCTTCTCCCCTCTGATGCCGGCTCGGACGTTAGCCCGCGGAACCGCGGCGGTGCAAGCCGCGGTCCGTTGTGTTACCGCATCACGAACGGGTTCGGCACCTCGGCGGCGGTCGAGATCCACACGCTCTTCTGCTGCAGATATTCATAGATCGCGTCCTGGCCGTTCTCGCGGCCGAGCCCGCTGCGCTTGTAGCCGCCGAACGGCGACATGAAGCTGACCGCGCGGTAGGTGTTGACCCACACCGTCCCGGCGCGCAGCCGCTCGGACATCAGGATCGCGCGGCGGATACTCTGCGTCCACACCCCGGCGGCAAGGCCATAGACCGTGTCGTTGGCGATCGCCACCGCCTCCTCCTCGTCGGCGAACGGGATGATCGATAGGACCGGCCCGAAGATCTCCTCCCGGGCGATGCGCATCCGGTTGTCGACCCCGGTGAAGATCGTCGGCTCGATGAACCAGCCCTCGCCAAAGCGGCTCTTGTCGGCCGGGCCGCCGCCGAGGGCGACCTTGGCCCCTTCGCTTTTGCCGATCGCGATGTAGTCGAGGATTTTCCGGTATTGCGGCGGGGTCGTCACCGGCCCGACCTGCGTCAAGGGGTCGGTGGGATCGCCCATCCGGGCGGTCTTGGCAAAGGCAACGAGCTTGTCGACAAACTCGTTGTGGATGCTGTGCTGGACGAGGAGGCGCGAGCCGGCGATGCAGGTCTGGCCGCTCGCCGCGAAGATGCCGGAGATCGCCCCCTTGACCGCATCGTCCAGCACCGCGTCGTCGAACACGATGTTCGGCGACTTGCCGCCGAGTTCGAGGGTGACGCGCTTCAGGCCGCGGGCGGCGCTCTCATAGACCCGCTGCCCCGACATCTCGCCGCCGGTGAAGGCGACCTTGGCAACCTTTGGATGGGTGACCAGCTTCTCGCCGACCTCGTTGCCGAAACCGGTCACGATGTTGACGACCCCCGGCGGGAACCCCGCTTTTTCGATGAGACGCGCGAATTCGAGAGCGGAGGCCGAGGTGAATTCCGACGGTTTGACAACGACCGTATTGCCGGCCGCCAAGGCCGGCGCCAGCTTCCACGACAGCAGCAGCAGCGGCGAATTCCACGGCACGATCGCGGCGACGACGCCCAGCGGCTCCCAGCGCGTGTAGTTGAACACGCCGGCCTTGTCGATCGGGATGACCCCGCCCTCGATCTTGTCGGCGAGCCCGCCGTAATAATAGTACCATTGCGGGATGTAGCGGGTCTGGCCCAGCATCTCGGCGATCAGTTTGCCGTTGTCGCGGACCTCGGTCTGGGCCAGCGCCTCGGCGTTCTCGGCGACGAGATCGCCCAGTCGGCGCAACAGCGCGCCGCGCTGGGTCGCGGTCATCTGCGGCCACGGGCCGCTGTCGAAGGCAGCGCTCGCCGCCGCGACGGCGCGCGCCACATCCTCTTCGCCGCAGCGCGGGATCAAAGCCCAGGGCTGGCCGGTATAGGGGTTGAAGCTCTCGAAATGCTCGCCCGAGGCTGAGTCCTGCCACCGGCCGCCGATCAGGATCTGGTATTTCGCAACGGACATCGGCACCTCCTTGTCGCCATCCGCCTTTAAACATGGCGGCGATCCGGCCTAATCTCAGCCCCTCTCCTCCCTGCCGCAGGGGCCTCTGCGATGGCCGCGATCCTCCTTGCCAATTGTGCAGTTCTCGACGGAACGAGCCGGGAGCGCCGCGAAGACCACCACGTCCTCGTTGAAGAGGGGCTGATCCGCGAAGTCTCCGACCGGCCGCTCCGGATGGACGGGGCCGAGACCGTCGACCTCGCGGGCCGCACCTTGATGCCGGGGCTGATCGACGCGCATGTGCACGTCCTTGCCGTCGACGCTGCGCTCGCCCGCCTGTCCGAGCGGCCGATGACGCTCGTCGCCTTTGAGGCGGCGCGCGTGCTCGACGGGATGCTGGCGCGCGGCTTCACGACGGTGCGCGACGCCGGCGGCGCCGATGGCGGGCTTGCCGAGGCGATCGCCGCCGGGCTGGTCCGGGGTCCGCGCCTCTTTCCCTCCGGCCGCGCCTTGAGCCAGACCGGCGGGCACGGCGATCTGCGGCCGCGCACCCGCTCGGTCACGAGCTGCGCCTGCTGCGAATACGGCGCCGGCCTCGCCCGCATCGCCGACGGCGTCGCCGAATGCCGGCGCGCGGCGCGCGACGAATTGCGCCAGGGAGCGACGCAATTGAAAATCATGGCTTCGGGCGGCGTCGCCTCGCCCTACGACCCGATCTGGAACCTGCAATACAGCGAAGAGGAGGTGCGTGCCATTGTCTGGGAGGCGCGCGCCTGGCACACCTATGTCCTCGCGCACGCCTATACGCCCGAGGCGATCCGCCGCATGATCGATTTCGGCGTGCGCTCGATCGAGCACGCCAATCTGATCGACCGCGCCACCGCCGCGCATATCGTCGATCACGACGGTTTTGTCGTGCCGACGCTCGTCACCTACGACGCCCTGCACCGGCACGGCCGGGAATTGGGATTTCCGGCGGAAAGCCTCGACAAGCTCGACGAGGTGCGGACCGTCGGTCTCGCCTCGCTGGAGATCCTGCAGAGGGCCGGCACAAGGATCGGCTTCGGCACCGATCTGTTGGGGCCGATGCACCAGTATCAGGCGCGCGAATTCGTGATCCGCGCCGAGGCGATGGCGCCCTTCGACATCATCTGCTCGGCGACGCTGGTCAACGCCGAATTGCTGAACCGCGCCGGCGAACTCGGCGTCGTCGCCCCCGGGGCGCGCGCCGATCTGATCGCCGTCGACGGCGACCCGCTCGCCGATATCGGCCTGTTGGACGGCCAAGGCGAGCACCTCGCAATAATCATGAAGGACGGGACCTTCCACAAACGGCCGTAACCCGCCGGCAGAGGAATAGAGGCATGAACATCACCGTCTTCTGCTCGGTGCAGGACGTCGCGGAACGGTATACGGCGGCCGCCCGGGAATTTGCGACGCTTGTTGCCCACGGCGGACACACCCTCGTCTGGGGCGGATCCAATTACGGCACGATGAGAACAATCGCCGACGCCGCGCAACGAGCCGGCGGAAAAATCGTCGGCGTGTCGGTCGAGCCGATCAGATCCAGAGCCCGTCCCAACGCCGACGAGATGATCATCGCCAAAGACTGGCCCGAGCGCCGCGCCACCCTTCTCGCCCGCGCCGATGCCGTCGCGGTCCTCCCCGGAGGTCTCGGCACGCTCGACGAGATCACTGAGGTTCTTGAGTACAAGAAGCAAAATATCCACAACAAGCCGGTCGTATTTCTCAATGCCGACGGGTTTTACGACGGCCTGAGCATGCAATTCGAGCGCATGGATGATGAAGGATTCTTTCCGCGGGCGCTGTCGGAGTATCTGTTTTTCGCGACGACACCGGAAGAGGCGATGGCCTACATAGAAAAGATGGTCGCAGGTCCCTCCCTCTCCCCGCGTGCGGGGAGAGGGAGGGGGTGAGGGGCAGCGCTTCCCACGCCGTCACCCGCGCTCGCGCAGGCTCTCGGCGGTCTGGTTGAACAGGATCCGCCGCTCCGCGTCGGAAGGCGGCGCCCGGCGGCGCAGTTCCTTGCCGAGATCGACGCCCTTCTGTACTGCCGGGCGCTCCTTGACGGCTTGGCGCCAGCGGGCGACGTTCGGAAACGCGTCGAGCGGCTGGCCGAGCGGTTTTGCAATCAACACCCAGGGCCAGCACGCCATGTCGGCGATCGAATAGTCGCCGAGGATGAAATCACGATCCTTGAGCCGGCGTTCGAGCACGCCGAGGCAGCGGTTGTATTCGTCGGCGTGGCGCTTTTTCGAGTAGGGATGCTCGCCCTGCGCATAATTGACAAAGTGGCTCAGTTGCCCGGCCGCCGGCCCGAGATTGCCGACCTGCCAGAACAGCCATTCGAGCGCTTCTTTTCTCCCTCGCCGATCTTGCGGCAGGAAACGCCCGGCGCGCTCGGCGAGATGGATCAGGATGGCGCCCGATTCGAAGACCGGCAGCGGCCCGTCCGGGGCGTCGTGGTCGACGATCGCCGGCATCCGGTTGTTCGGGCTGATTGCGAGGAATTCCGGCTTGAACTGGTCGCCCTTGCCGATATTGACCGGGATCATGCGGTAGGAGAGGCCGCATTCTTCGAGCATGATCGCGACCTTCCAGCCGTTCGGGGTCGGCCAGTAGTAAAAGTCGATCACCGCCCCTCTCCCCCCGCGACCGCGCCTTCCGCCGTGAGCGCCGCGATCTCGGCAGCGGAATAGCCGAGTTCGGCGAGGATCTCCTCTGTATGCTCGCCGAGCCCGGGGGCGCCGCGGCGGAGCGCGAAAGGCATCTGCGAGAACCGCGCCGCCGGCCGCGCCTGGCGCAACGGGCCCGCGGCCGGGTGGTCGGCCTCGACCACGATCTCCATGTCGCGCACCTGCGGATGGCGGATGACCTCCCGGCGCGTCAGCACCGGGCCGCAGGGCACGCCGGCCTTGGTCAGGCGTTCGAGGGTCTCCGCGGTCGGGCGCGCGATCAGCGCGTCCTGGGTCGCTTGCAGCCTTGCCTCGATGTTCTGCTGGCGCAAGGCCGGGGTCTTGAACCGCTCGTCCCGGAGCCATTCGGGCCGGTCGAGCGCCTGCGCCAACCCGGCCCATTGGCGGTCGGTCAGGGCCGCCACGGTGATGTAGCCGTCGGCGGTCTCGTAGATCAGGTCGATCGTGCTCGCCGCCTCCTGCCGCGCCGGCTCGTTGCCGAGAAAGGTCTGGCCCGTCATGTCCGAGCTCCACAGGAAGGCGACGACCGCTTCCAGCATCGACAGGCGCACATGCTGGCCCGCGCCGGTGCGCTCGCGCGCCAATAAGGCGGCGGTGATCGCCTGCGAGGCGGTGATCGCGGTCAATTTGTCGGGCAGGATCGTGCGGACGAGGCGCGGCCGCGCCTCGTCGGAGCCGGCCTGCACCGTCGCCAGACCCGAAAAGCCCTGGATTACCGGGTCATAGGCCGGCTTTGCGGCGTAGGGACCCTTTTCGCCAAAGCCGCTGATCGAGACATAGACGATGGTGGGCGCCGCGGCGCGCACCGCCGCCTCGCCCAGCCCTAACCGTTCGGCGACGCCGGGGCGGAAATTCTGCACAAACACGTCGGCGCCGGCAGCGAGCCGCAATACGGCCGTGCGCCCGCCCGGATGTTTGAGGTCGACCGCGATCGAGCGCTTGTTACGGTTATTGTTCAGGAACGACGCCGAAAACCCGGCCCGCCGGTTGCCGGCGGCGCGGGTGTGATCGCCGCTGTCGGGAGCCTCGACCTTGACGACGTCGGCGCCCTGGTCGGCGAGAATCATCGTCGCCAAGGGGCCGGAGACGTTCGAGGTCAGATCGACGATCCGATACCCGTGCAAGGGACCTGCCATTATCGAGCCTTTCCGATCGGGGCGCGCATGGTAGCGCAGATTATGCCTGATCCCGCTCCCCGCAAGCACGCCGAGCGTAGAGCTGCGCCCGGACTGGAGGCCGGCGGTCCCGAGAGCCTGTTTGAGTGAAGAAAGTGGCAGAATACGCTACGCTTTTCCGCCCTACAACCTCCCAAAGAGTATAGAGAGTAGGGTGGAATAGCGCAGCGTATTCCGCCGACTTCGCAGCACGACGACTCAAGAAGGTTCAGAGAGACCGCCCTATAGCTGGGCTTGTCCCGTGGGCATCCACGTCTTTGCGGTCTGTTACTCCAGCGCCTTGACGATCTCCTCGCACATCTTCTTGGCATCGCCGAACAGCATCATCGTATTGTCGCGAAAGAACAGTTCGTTTTCGACGCCGGCGTAGCCCGAAGCCATCGACCGCTTGACGAACAGGACGGTCTTGGCGCGCTCGACTTCGAGGATCGGCATGCCGTAGATCGGCGAGGAGGGGTCGGTCTTCGCCGCCGGGTTGGTCACGTCGTTGGCGCCTATCACAAAGGCGACGTCGGTCGAGGCAAAGTCGCGGTTGATCTCGTCGAGTTCGAACACCTCGTCATAGGGAACATTGGCCTCGGCCAGCAAGACGTTCATATGGCCGGGCATGCGCCCGGCGACCGGATGGATCGCATAGCGCACCTCGACCCCGTCCTTTTTCAGGTCGTCGGCCATCTCGCGCAGAGCGTGCTGGGCCTGGGCGACGGCCATGCCGTAGCCCGGCACGACGACGACCGAACCCGCATTCTTCAGGATGAAGGCGGCGTCCTCGGCGCTGCCGGATTTGACCGAGCGCTCGCCGGCGCCGCCGCGCGCGGCAACGACCCCCTCGCCGCCGAACCCGCCGAGGATGACGTTGACGATCGAGCGGTTCATCCCCTTGCACATGATGTAGCTGAGGATCGCGCCGGAGGAGCCGACCAAGGCGCCGGTGATGATCAGCATGTTGTTCGACAATGTGAAGCCGATGCCCGCAGCCGCCCATCCCGAATAGGAGTTCAGCATCGAGATCACCACCGGCATGTCAGCGCCGCCGATCGGGATGATCAACAGGAAACCAAGCGCCAGCGAGATCAAGACGATCAGCCCGAACACCGCCGCCGATTCGGAAGCAAGAAAGACGAGGATCAAGGCGATCAGCAATACGCCGAGGCCGGCGTTCAGCGGGTGCTGGAGGGGAAAGGTGAAGGGACGGCCGGACACCAGCCCCTGCAATTTGGCAAAGGCGACGATCGAGCCGGTGAAGGTGATGGCGCCGATCGCCATGCCGATCGACATCTCGACCCGGCTTTCGAGATGGATCGCGCCAGGGGTGCCGATGCCGTAGATCTCAGGGAAGGTGAACGCGGCCGCGGCGACGCACACCGCGGACAGGCCGACCAGACTGTGAAACGCCGCGACGAGCTGCGGCAATGCGGTCATATGGATCTTCAGCGCGATATAGGTGCCGATCGCGCCGCCGATCACAATGCCGACGGCGATCAGCCAATAGCTCCACTCCCCGAAGAGCTGCGGCGTCATCAGCGTGGTCACGACCGCGATGACCATGCCGACGATGCCGTAGATGTTGCCGGCCCGCGCCGTCTCCGGCGAGGACAGGCCGCGCAACGCCAGGATGAAGCAGATCGAGGCGATCAGGTAAAAGAATACCGCGAGGTTCTCGCTCACCGTCGCCCCACTATCGCTTTTTGCGGTACATCTGCAGCATGCGCTGGGTCACGATGAAGCCGCCGAAGATGTTGACCGCGGCGAGGGTCACCGCAATGAACCCCATGACCCGGGCGATGCTCCACCCGATCCGGCCGGCGGCGATCAGGGAGCCGACTATGATGACGCTCGAAATCGCGTTGGTGACGCTCATCAGCGGCGAGTGCAGGGCCGGGGTGACGCGCCACACGACGTAATAGCCGACAAAGACGGCGAGCACGAAAACGGTCAATTCATACACAAAGGGCGGGCCGCCCGCCGCAGCGTGCGGCGCCGGGGCGGCGAGCTGGTGCGACAGCGCTTCGAGATCGCGCGCGAGGCGGCCGGCCTGGGCGGCGAGCCCACCGGCCTGATGAGAAAGGGATACGGGTTCTGCCATTCTTTCTCCGTCACGTCACCAGGACGACCGGCGCCAATGCCGGGTTGACGATCGCGCCGTCCTGGGTCAACAGCGTCGCCTTGACGATCTCGTCCGCGGGGTCGATCCGCAGCCGGCCCTCTACGACAATGAGGGCCAGAAAGGCCAGCAGATTGCGCGCGTAGAGCTGGCTCGCGTCGACCGCGATGCGCGAGGGCACGTTCAGATGGCCGATGATCTTGACCCCGTTCGGGGTGGTCACGACCTCGCCTCCGCGGCTGCCCTCGACATTGCCGCCGGCCTCGACCGCAAGATCGACGACGACCGAGCCCGGCGCCAGTTCGGCGACCATCGCGCCCGTCAACAGAACCGGCGCGCGCCGCCCGGGAACCAGCGCGGTGCAGATCACGATGTCGATGCGCTTCAAGGCCTCGGTGATGCGCTCGCGCTGCCGCCGGGCGTAGTCCTCGCCGACCTCGCGGGCATAGCCGCCGGCCGTCTCGGCCGGTTCGGCATCGGCCTCGACCGAGATGAAGGTGGCGCCGAGGCTCTCGACCTGCTCCTTGGTGGCGGCGCGGACATCGGTGGCGAAGACCACCGCGCCGAGGCGCCGGGCGGTGGCGATCGCCTGCAATCCGGCGACGCCGGCGCCCATGACGAGGACGCGCGCCGCCTTGATCGTGCCGGCGGCGGTCATCATCATCGGCAGGGCCCGGCCGAACTCGGCGGCGGCGTCGAGAACCGCGCGATAGCCGGCAAGGTTGGCCTGCGAGGAGAGGGCGTCCATCGCCTGGGCGCGAGTGATGCGCGGCAACAGATCGAGCGCAAAGGCGGTGACCCCGGCCTCGGCATAGGCCTCGATATCGGCGCGGTTCTGCAGGGGCTGCAACAGGCCCGCTAGAACCGCGCCGCGCGGCAGGAGACCGAGCTCGTCCTCGGCGCCGCCGATCAGCGGCCGCTGCACCTTGAGGACGATATCGGCGGCGGCATAAGCGCTCGCCGCATCGGCGGCGATCCGGGCGCCCGCAGCTTGATAGGCGGCATCGATGAACGCAGCGCCCTCCCCGGCCCCGCTCTCGACCGCGACTTCGAGGCCCATCGCGATGAGCCGCTTGACGCTGTCGGGCGAGGCCGCGACGCGGCGCTCATAGGCGCGCCGTTCCTTGACGATGGCGACCTTCATTGACGGCTTTTCCTGCTCGGGCGGACCGACAAGCGCGGTGCACAATGCCGGCTCGGTTCCGGTTTGTGAAGCGTAAACCCGCCCGCCGCCCGGGCCGAACCGCCGCACCCGCATGCCGCTTTTGTCGGGATTTCGCTCCGTGCTAGCCTCTCGCCGTGAGGCGAAGCATGCAAAGCGCGCCGCCGCCGGCGCCAGGAATAAATTGCCCGGGGGATCGTTGTCCCGGCGGCATATGGCAGCATCGCAACTACGCCTGGTTGCAGGCGGCACTCCGGTGAATCGCCGGTTCAGCGACCAGCTCGTGGCGGTCCTGCCACGATTGCGGCGGTTCGCCCGCGGCCTGACCGGCTCGGTGGTCGATGCCGACGATCTGGTTCAGGCCGCGTGCGAGCGGGCATTGTTGCGTCAACACCAATTCGAGGAGGGCACGCGTTTCGACAGCTGGATGTTCCGCATCGTCCAAACGATCTGGATCGACCAGATCCGTGCCCGGGAGGTCCGCAAGGAGGGCGAGGAGATCGCCGAGGAACGCCTGGGCTCCGATGCGCCGGTGCGGCGGATCGAGGCGCGCCTCGGGCTCGACGAGGTGCGCCGGGCGGTCGGCCGATTGTCGCCCGATCAGCGCACCGTGTTGTTGCTCGTGACGGTCGACGGGCTCAGCTACAAGGAGGCGGCCCAGGCGATCGGGATCCCGGTCGGCACGGTGATGAGCCGCCTCGCACGCGCCCGGGTCGCGTTGCACATGCAGCTTGCCGCAGGCCGCGGCGTCGATGAGGGTGCGAGGGATGCAGAAGCCCGCTGACGATCGCCTCCTCGCCTATCTCGATGGCGAGCTGCCGGAGGCCGAGCGGCGCGAGATCGAGGCTTGGCTCGACAGCGATCCGGCGGCGCGCGACCGCCTGGCGGAATTCGCCGCGACGGCAAACCTGGTGCGGCTTGCCTTTGACGACGCCATGCACGAGCCGGTTCCGGAGCGGCTCATTGCCGCGGCGCGCGGCGAGACCTCACCGGAACGGGGCGCGCAGATCCTCCCCTTTACGCCGCGCCGCGCCCCCG
>DATFCQ010000051.1:0-67556 GCA_035252905.1 Allostellaceae bacterium
CCTTGTCGCCGCGCGAACGCGAGGTGCTCGCCGGTCTCCTCGCCGGCCTGCCGAACAAGGCGATCGCCTACGATCTCGCGATCAGCCCGCGCACGGTCGAGATCCACCGCGCCCGGGTCATGCACAAGATGCAGGCAAAGAGTCTGTCCGAACTGGTCCGTCTCGCGCTTGCCGCAGGCCTCTCGCCGCGTTCGCGGTGACGCCGCCGATCAAAACAACAGCCCGTGCGCGCTGGCGACGCCGCCGGCAATGGCGACAAGGCTCAGCACCAGCATGACCCAATGGAAGCGCTGAACGAGCAGCACCGTGCGCTCGGGTGCCCGCGCCGCGCGCCGGCGGACCCAGCATTCGAGAAACAGAGGTTCGGCGATAAACAGCAGCAGGGTGAACAGGAGCCAGACCAGAACCATTGCATCGAGCCACCAATAGGCCGCCGACGCAAAGCCCGCCCATAGGCCGAGCCGATCGACCATGTAGAAGCCGCTCGCCCCGACGAGCAGTGTCGCAATGCGGGCCTGCCGGGCAAAGCGGCGCTCGACCGCCGCAAACAGGGCGAACGGATTGCTGCCGTCCGGGTCGCGCCGGATCGCCGGCAACAGCGCGGTGGTCACCATCGACACGCCGCCGATCCAGAGCACGACGGCGAGCACATGGATCACAAGAGCAATCGCAAAGTCGTTCATCCTCAGCACCTCGGCCGCACCCGGCCGCTGTCGCCACCGATCCCGGCGACGGACATTGCCGGATCCGCCGCGGTCGCGGCTTGATTTGGGTCAATGCTTGACCCTCTCCCGCCGCCGATCTTTCGGCCGATCGATGCGGAAGAGGCTGAGCCCGGCCGCCGCACGTGCCCACGGCAGAGGTCGGTGATGCTGCAAATATCAGAAAGAACCGTCGCACTCGAACCGGGGACGGCCGAACGGACCGGCGAGGACCCGGTCGGCAATGTGCTCAAATGGGTTCTGCTCGCAGTCGCGGTCGTCACTTTTGCGGTCCTCGGCTGGACCACTCTCGTCACGTACCGCGAGGCGCCGCCCCTGCCCGACCGCTTTGTCGCGCCGGACGGCTCGATCCTGATGACGCAAGCCGATATCATTGCCGGCAAGGCCGGGTTCCAGAAGGCCGATCTGATGGATTACGGCAGCCTCTACGGCATGGGTTCCTATTTCGGCGAGGATTACACCGCCGCCACATTGGTCCGCCTTGCCGCTCTAACCGAACAGAACATCGCCCGGCTGGAGGACGGCAAGCCGCTGGCGCGACTGACGGCCGAGCGGCGGGATGCGGTCGCGGCGGCTATGCGGGCCGAATTGCAGGGCGTCGATCTGAGCCGGCGCAGTGCGACGGTTCCCGCTCCGCTGGCCATGGCGATCGCCGACCGCCGCGGCGAACTCGTCCATTTTTTGCTGCATCACGACTTCGCCAGGGGATGGACCCAGGCCTATAGCCTCGACCAGACGAGCGCCCAAGAGACCGCCGATTTCCTGATCTATTCGGCACTGACGACGGTGGCGCGGCGCCCCGGCACCAACGTGTCGTGGACGCAGAACTGGCCCTATGAGCCGCTCGTCGGCAACACCCCGACTACCAGCACCTTCTCCTGGACCTGGATCAGCTTCTGCTTCACCTTTTTCGCCTTCGGTGCGGTCCTGTTCGTGTACGAGCGCTATCTGAACGGTCCCGACCAGGCGCCGATGGATCCGGTTCTGGCGCGGTTTCGCGCCCTGACCCCAAGCCAGCGCCGGGTCGGCAAGTACTTCCTGGTCGTCGCTGCGGTATTGCTGTTGCAGATCCTCGCCGGCTCGATCATGGCGCATTATTATTCCGAGCGGACGAGCTTTTACGGCCTCCCGGTCGACCGCTTTCTGCCGTTCAATTTTCTGCGCGACGTGCACATCCAGGCGCCGATCGTGTGGATCGGCCTGTCCTGGATTGGCGCGGCGCTGTTTCTCGCTCCGGCGATCAGCGGGCGCGAGGCGAAAGGCCAGGGCTTTCTGGTCGACGTGCTGTTCTGGGTGACGCTGCTGATCGTCGCCGGAGCGCTCGCCGGCAATTACCTCGGCATCATGGGCACTATCCGGCACGGCTGGTTCTGGTTCGGCAACCAGGGCCTCTCCTACATCCAGCTCGGCCGGGCCTGGCAGATCGGGTTTTTTGGCGGCTTGGCCATCTGGAGCGCGCTCGTCTTCCGCGCCTTGTGGCCGACCCGCGCCGCTCTATGGGATGCGACCCGCCGGTTCTGGACCGGGCGAATCCGTCTCGAACATCTGATCTGGGCGTCAACGGTCAACATCGCATTGCTCTACGCCTGCGGCATGATCCCGCTGACCGGGATCGAGAAATCCTTCACGATCAGCGATTTCTGGCGCTGGTGGGTGGTGCATCTGTGGGTCGAGCAGTCCTTCGAGTTCTTCGCCGCGGCGATCAGCGCCTATCTGTTGATGGCGGTCGGGCTGGTGTCGCGCCGGCTCGCTGAGCGCTCGGTCTATCTCGAACTGATCCTGATCTTTCTGGGCGGCGTGCTCGGCACCGGCCACCATCTCTACTGGGCCGGCGCGCCCGGCCTGTGGGTTCCGCTCGACACGATGTTCTCGTTCATCGAGGTTCTGCCTCTGGTATTGCTGGTCATCGAGGCGATCCAGCAGCGCCGGCTGATCAAGTCCGCCGGCGAATTCAAATACGGCCTCGCCTACACCTACATCACCGGCTCCGCGTTCTGGAATTTCGTCGGGGCCGGCGTATTCGGCGGCGGCACATTGAACGCCCCGCTTGTCAACTACTACGAGCACGGGACGTTCCTGACCTTGAACCACGCCCATACCGCGCTGTTCGGCGCGTTTGGCCTACTTGGGCTCGGCCTCGTTTATTTCTGCCTGCGCTACGTCGCGGGCGAGCAGCATCCTTTTGGCGAGAGGCTCGGCCTCGCCGCCTTCTGGCTCTACAACGTCGGACTCGTATTGTGGATCGCATTCAATTTCTTCCCGATCGGCTGGCCGCAACTGGCCGCGGTCTACGAGCACGGGTTCGCCTATGCGCGCAGCAGCGCGTTCTACGATACGACCACCTTCTGGCAGTGGATGCGCTTTCCCGGCGATGTCGTATTCGCGTTGGGGGCGCTGCTGATGGCGTGGGATTTCGTGGCGAAGCTGCGCCCGCTGCTCCCGGCTTTTGCCGAGCGGTTGATCGGCGGAAGCCGGGCGATGTCGCGGACTGTGCGGGGAGCGCCATGAGCATCGCCCCTTGCGAAGCGAGCGCACCGGCCCGCATCGGCCTTTCTGACCCGGGGCTTCCGCCTGCTCTTTCTCGCTGCCGGTGTGGGCAGCGGCAAAGAGGCGTCATCCGTCCCCCGACGCGGGGCGGTGCGCGAAGCGGCCGAGGTTAGGAACCGGCCCGGTCTTCCTCTATAATGGGGCAGCCCGGAACAGAGGAGTTGGGCGATGGACCTGCGTTTCACCGCAGCCGAGCTGGCGCTTCGTGACGAGATCAGAGCCTTCATCCGGGACCGTCTGCCGGACGACATCCGCGAGCGGATGCGGCTCGGCTACGCACCGCGCAAGGAGGACACGGTCCGGTGGCAGCGCATTCTCAACGAGCGCGGCTGGGCGGCCTTCAACTGGCCCAGGGATTACGGCGGACCCGGCTGGACGCCGGTCGAGCGCATGATCTTTCTCGAAGAGAACCAATTGGCGCCGGCCCCGGAGGTCTCGTCGTTCAACATCACGATGATCGGCCCGGTGCTGATCCAATTCGGCACCGAGGAGCAAAAGCGTCGCTTTCTGCCGCGCGCCGCCAACATCGACGACTGGTGGTGCCAGGGTTTCTCCGAGCCGGGTGCGGGGTCCGACCTCGCCGCGCTGAAGACCGCGGCCAAGCGGGAGGGCGATCACTACGTCGTCAACGGCCAGAAGATCTGGACCTCGACGGCGCATCACGCCGATTGGTGCTTTTGCCTGGTGCGCACCGATCCCGCGGCGAAAAAGCGGCAGGAGGGCATCTCCTTTCTGCTGATCGACATGAAGACGCCGGGCATCACGGTCCGACCGATCGTCTCGATCGACGGCAGCCATCACCTGAACGAAGTTTTCTTCGATGACGTCCGGGTGCCGGTCGCGATGCGCGTCGGCGAGGAGAACCGCGGCTGGGATGTCGCCAAATACCTGCTCGGTCACGAACGCACCGGCATCGCGCGGCTCGGCAAGTCGAAAGAGCGGGTTACATTCGCCCGGGAGAAAGCGCGCGAGGTGCGCGCCAACGGCAGACCGTTGATCGAAGACCCGGCCTTCCGCTTGCGTGTCGCGCAACTGGAGGTCGACATCAAGGCGCTTGAGATCACCCAGTTCCGCGTCGTCTCCGATTACGCAAAGAAAGAGGCAGGCAAGCCCGATCCGCTGTCCTCGGCGCTGAAGATCAAGGGGACGGAACTCTTGCAGGCGACCACCGAGCTGGCGATGGATGTCGGCGGGCCGCTGGCGATGCCCGATTGGGCGCAGGAGTTGGAGGCGCTCAGCAACGAGCCGGAACTCGGCCCCGCCTGGGCGAGCGAAGCGACCAAGAGCTATCTGTTTCTGCGCGCCGCCTCGATTTACGGCGGAACCAACGAAATCCAGAAGAACATCTTGACCAAGGCGGTGCTGGGGCTCTGATGAATTTCGATCTAAGCGACGAGCAGCGCCTGCTGCGCGATGCCGTCGACCGGCTGCTCGCCGACCATTACGGCTTTGCCCAGCGGCGCTCCTACCTCGCCGAGCCGGAAGGCTGGAGCAAATCCTTATGGTCGCGCTATGCCGAACAGGGCCTCCTCGGCCTGCCCTTTGCCGAGGAATATGGCGGCTTTGGCGGCGGCGCCATCGAGACCATGCTGGTCATGGAGGCGTTCGGCCGCGTCCTGGCCCTCGAACCCTATCTGGCGACCGTCGTATTGAGCGGCACCGCGCTCAGCCTGGCAGGCAGCGAAGCGCAGAAATCCGCGATCCTGCCGCCGGTGGCCGAAGGCCGGATGACCTTGGCCTTCGCCCACGGCGAGCGCCAGGCGCGCTATGATCTGACCGACGTGTTGACGACGGCGAGACCCACCGCCGGCGGCTGGGTCCTCGACGGAGCCAAGAGCGTCGTGGCGCATGGCGGCGGCGCCGATCGGCTGATCGTCAGCGCGCGCATCGCGGGCGAGCGCGACGACCCCGACGGCATCGGCCTGTTTCTGGTCGATGCGGAGGCGAACGGCCTCGCCCGCCGCTCCTACCCGATGCGCGACGGCACGCAGGCGGCGGAGATCGCGCTCCACGCGGTCGAGGTCGCCCGCGACGATCTGCTGGGCGAGCCCGGCGCGGCGTTGCCGATCATCGAGCGGGTGGTCGAGGCGGGCATCGCGGCGAGTTCGGCGGAGGCGATCGGGGCGATGGAGGCGATGCACGCGATGACCCTCGAATACTTGAAGACGCGCCAGCAGTTCGGCAAGCCGATCGGCCAGAACCAAGCCTTGCAGCACCGCGCGGCGGAGATGTTGATCGCCCTGGAAGAGGGCCGCAGCATGGCGATGCTCGCGGCGATGATGGTCGAGGAGCCCGACCCGGCGGAGCGGGCCCGCAACATCGCCATGGCCAAGATCGGCGTCGGCCAGGCGAGCCGCTTTGTCGCGCAGAATGCGATCCAATTGCACGGCGGCATCGGCATGACCGAGGAATACGCGGTGGGCCATTACTTCCGGCGCGTCATGGTGATCGAGCACATGTTCGGCGACCCCACCTACCATCTGTCGCGCCTTGCCGAACAGGTACAATAGACTTCTGAACAGGAGAGGAAAAATGAGTGTCGAGCTCAACCACACGATCATCCGGGTCAAGGACAAATGGGCTTCGGCCAAGTTCCTCGCCGCGATCCTGGACCTGGAAGCGGGACCGGAATGGGGTCACTTCGTGCCGGTTCGCACCGGCAACGGGGTCACGCTCGACTTTTCCGATTCTGCGGATTTCAGTCCCCAGCACTACGCCTTTCTGGTCAGCGAAGCGGAATTTGACGCCGCGCTCGCGCGCATTCGCGCCCAGGGCGTCCGGCATTATGCGACCCCGCGCCGCGAGCGGCCCGGCGAAATCAATCACCGCTACGGCGGCCGCGGAGTCTATTTCGACGACCCGAACGGTCACCTGCTCGAACTGATCACCCAGCCCTACGGTCCGACCCCCGAGGGCGGCTAGGCAGCGGAATGCGCTGCGCTTTTCCGCCCTACAACGACAACGTCCTCCACAAGCATGGAGCGTAGGGCGGAATAGCGGAGCGTATTCCGCCAACTTCGCAGCACGACGACTTAAGCAGGCTCTGAGCGCGCATTATCCGGACAGCACCGGCAATTCGACAAACGAAGGCGTCTCCTCGGCGTGGTGGATCGTGTTGGTCGCGACCCGGATATCGGCGTCGGTGTCGTCTGCCAATATCTTGTGGCCGCTGTTCGTATTGCGGGCGCGGTGCGGGAAGTTGCTGCTGGTGACGTCGATCTCGATCCGGCTGCCGGCGCGCAAGGTGTGGCAGATGTCGCCGAGCGCGACGGTCAGCGGATAGGTCCGGCCGGGCACAAGCGGCCGCGCCTCGCGCGGCGAATCCCGGTATAGCGCGCGCATGACGCCGTCCATCAGCAGCATCGCGGTTCCGTCCGGGTGGCGCTCGACCAGTTTGGCGACGAAATCCGTATCGGGGCAGTCGGAGGCGACGGAAAGATGGACATGCACCGGGCCGGCGATCGTCAGGTCGCGGGGCAAAGGCTCGCCGCTGTAGACGAGACCATAATCCGGTAACGCCCGCACCGGGCGCTGGTCGCGCGGCCCGGAATCGATCAGCATGTTGCGCCCGCCAAGGCTCGGGACCGGACGGCGCGGATCATATCGGTAACGCCGCGCCGCGCCGCCCGGCCCGACTGCAAGGCTGCCGTCGCCGCACAGGTAGAGGCGGCGCGGTGCGACCCCGGGAGGCGGCCAGGTTGCGGCGTGCACCCAGTCGTCGGCGACATAGAGGGTGCGATCCGAGGCCCAGGCGCGCGGCGAGTAGAATACCGCCGGCTCGTCGACAATGGCGGCGGGCACGTCCTGCAGCCAATGGCCGAACCATTCGAAATAGGGGTCGCGCGGCCAGAAATTGTCGGCATAAACGAAATAGTGCTCGTTTGGGCCGATCCACAGTTTCTGATGGCCGACGCGCCCCTGGATATCCTGGAACGCCGCGACGACGCTGGTCTGGAAAATGTCGAACCAGGTCGTGACGTGAAAGCCGGGGATCGCGATCGTCTTCCGGAAATTATGCGCGGCGCGGAACGCGTCGGCCTCGGGATGGGTGATGATCTCGTCGAGAAAGGGCTGCCCGATCGCAAAGTCCGGGTATCCCGAGAGCGGCAGCCGCATCCAGTCGGGCGAGCCGATAAAGGGCGGATCGGCCTCCCGCGCCCGGTCGAGCCTTGTGTAGCGCGCCGCTGCCGCGGCGGCCGCCCGCTCCAATTCCGCCGGGCCGATCCCGAACCGCTGCATGACCGCCGCGCGATGCGAAGCCGACAGGCCGGGGATGTTGCGGGCAACCCACAGCCATAGCCGTTCCATCTCGATCGACTGGCCCTCATAGACGACATCGTCGTAGATGCTCGACCCGCCCGCCTGGGCAAAGAAGGCGCAGAGGCTCGGGTGACGGGTCGAGGCGGCGGCCAGGGCAGTCGTGGCGCCGGCGGAGGAGCCGGAGACGCCGACGCGATGGTTGGTCCAGGGCTGCGCCGCAATCCATTCCAATGTGTCCCATCCGTCCGCGGCGTCATCGGCATAGACGCGGTCCTCGCCCTCGGAAGCGTGGCGGCCGCGGGTATCCTGATAGACCGCGGCATAGCCGTGCGCGACGATGGCGCGCCAGCCGCGCAGGATCGAGCCGCGCATCGGCTCCTCGGCGCTCGGCAGCCAGGCCCGCGTGCAGTCGGTCTTGTCGCGCGCGTCGGCGGCGGCGATGCCGTAGGGCGTGCGCTGCAGGATGACCGGCCAGCGCGGCCCGCCCGCCTGCGGCAGGAATACGAAGGTATTGAGACGCACCCCGTCGTGCATCGCCACCATCGCCTGAAAGCAGTGTCCGCCGTCGAGAGCAAATTCAGTGGGCATGGTCAATCTCCCCCTGCACGGGCGGCGTGAAGATATTCCAGAATGCTCGTATTACCACGGCCGGTATTTTACCAGTGAGGCGGTGAGACAGTGAGGAAGAGTTTTCGCGCGGCCCCTTCGACAAGCTCAGGAGGTGCACAACATCTTCTTCTTATTGCCTCACCGTCTCATTGTGACATTATCGTTTGCCGCATGTGGAAGGCATCAACCCCCGCTTGCTCCGCTCACGCCAAAGTCAGTAGCCGTCCATAGCCGGCGACCGGCTCTCGCACGCCGACCTCGCGCAAGGCGTGCCACATCATCGCCGAGGCGCTCGACAGGACCGGCTTTCCAAGATCCCGCTCAAGCGCTGCGAGCACCGGCACGGTCGGCATCCCGGTGCCGGAGAGGAAGACCGCCTCGGCCTCCTCGGCATCGACCGCGCGCGCGAGGCGATAGGCCCGTTCGGCGGTTTCGTCGTAGATATTGGTGACGCCTTTCAGATTGTCGCAGCGGACGACGCGGAACCCGTGCGCTTCAAGATGCGCCTTCCCCTTCTGGGTCGTCTCCGCCGAATAGGGCGCGCCGAGCGCCAGCCGCTCGACCCCGAGCCGCCGCAAGGCCCGCACGACCGCTCCGAAAGCGGTGACGACGCGGGTTCCGGTCGATTTCTGCAAACGCGCAAGGAGGTCGGCTTCGCCCTGCCGGCCGAGGTCATAGCTCGTCGCGGTATGCGCCAATACGATGATGTCGGGCTTGACCAGGGCCAGCATCTCGACGCAGGGGTCGATCGTGTCGACCATCATGCGGGTGCGCTCGCTCTGCCCGGCGAGCGAACCGGGCACGCCGCGCGCGATCATGCGGTTGAAGTGCAAGGATACGCCGGGCGGCGCCAGCGCGATCATCTCCGGCTCCACGGTCGGATTGCCGGGCGGCAGCAGAAAGCCCAGCCTTGCTCTCCATCCGATCATTGCCTGTCCTCCGTTTTCGCCCGCGACCGGAAACGGGCGTCCCTACCGCAATCCTTCCTGGCGCGAGGGTCCGCGCGTTGACCCCGAGATCGGGCAGATGCAATTCCACATCGCGCGTCTCCGGCCCCATCAGCGCACCGATGATGATCAGAATGCCCGCGATCCCGACCAGTACCACGGGCGTATAGACATAAGGCATCACCCTGGCCAGGCCGAGCATATAAAGTCCGGCGAAGGCCGGCACGACCACCGCCACGCTGTAGCCGATGCCGTAGCCCGAAGCCCGCACATTCGTGGGAAAGCGCTCACACAGGTAGGTCGTGACGATGCCCCAGGGCGAGACCACCAACAGATAGAACAGACAGGCGATGAACGTGGTCAGGATCGGATTGCCTCCGCCCAGTCCGTGCGCGACCGCGGCGCTGAACAGCCCGCAACCGAAGATCAGGACGATCGCACCGCTGATCACGATGGCCGGCCGCCGCCCGATGATCTGGCTGAACAGGCCAAAGGCCACAAAGGCGAAGAACTGGATAAAGCTGGTGATCAATAATCCATTTGTCATAACCTGGCTGGGGACCTTCAATTGCTGGATCATGACGCCGGGCATGACGCCGATCGCCGCTTGCGAGCCGAACCAGAACCCGAGCATCATCAGCAGGATTTGCAACAGGCTGCGCCGGTGTGCGCCCGACATGACCTCGCGGAGCGGCGCGCCGCTCTTCTCTGCCGCCTCCCACAGCGTCGACTCGGGAACGGTGCGATAATAGAGCAGGAACAGAAAGGCGAGGATCGCCCCGAACACGAACGGAATCCGCCATCCCCAGTTATAATATTGCTCCTTTGTGGTCGCGCCCAGCATGATGGCGGTAATCACGGAGACGAAGAAAAACCCGATCGGATAGGCGCCCTGCAATATACCGCCGACCAGACCGCGCCGGTCCTTCGGCACCATCTCCAGCGCCAGCGTATTGTTGGAGGTGTATTCGCCGCCCATAAACACGCCGTCAATAAAGCGCAGAGCAATCAGCAATACGAGCGACCAAACTCCGATGCCCGCATATCCGGGCAGCCAGGAAATGAACAACGTGAACACACCGAACCCGGCGATACTGATCATCGTGGTCCGCCGCCGTCCGATCCGGTCGGCCCAGTGGCCGAAGATGACGGCGCCGCACGGACGGCCGAGCAGCGTCGATGCAAAGGTGAAAAAGTAGATCGTCGTCGTGGCAGCGGGGCTCAGCCCCTTCGGCTCGAAATACTCGATCACCGGAGCCAGCACGAGAACCGGCAGGTAGATGTCGAAAAAATCGATGGCGAAGCCGATGCATCCGGCGAGCACGGTGCGGCGGGCTTCCGGCGACAATGGCTCGGAGCCGATCAGACCTGATTTCACGGTTGCGCCCTCCCGCTGACGTATTGCTTGATAGGGTGAACACCGCGTCGCAGAGCCTGTTTGAGTCGTCCTGCCGCGAAGTCGGCGGAATACGCTACGCTTTTCCGCCCTACGCTTGTCGGAAATATCGTAGGGCGGAAAAGCGCCGCGGGCGGCGCGCATTCCGCCATTTTTCCTGCGACCTCCGACGGAAGGCCGTTTCTGCGCGCGCTTGAGCGGCGGGCTTGTGCCGGATATAAAATCGGATCCCGTACAATGGCTCAGCACGACCCGAGGCCGATCCAGAACCGGCGTTCGGAAGGCAATGGAGCGGACATGATCCAGGACGCTCAGGGGCATCCCCTTTCCGGCGCGGCGGAAGCGGCCGTCACCGCATACGATCAGGCGGTACGGGCTTTCAATCTCGTCCATGGCGACTCCGTCGGCCTGTTCGACGCCGCGCGCCAGGCCGCGCCCGGCTTCGCCATGGCGCATCTGGGAAAAGCCTGGGTCTTGGCCCTGACCAATGATCCCGGCATGATGGCTGAGGCCCAGGCGCTGGTCGAAACCGTCCGGCCCTTGCCTGTGAACGAGCGCGAAGCGGCCCACCTCGCCGCCCTGTCCCATTTGGTTCAAGGCGCCCGGGCCGCCGCCGTCACGGTGCTGGACCGCCATCTGATGCGCTATCCTTTCGACCTCGTCGCGCATCAGGGCGCGGCGCTGACCGACGGATTTCTCGGGCGGTTCCCTTGGCTGCGGGATCGGTCGGCGCGAGCCCTGCCGCTGTGGTCGCAGGACCGGCCGGGCTACGGGTCGCTGTTGGCCTTTCACGCTTTCGGATTGGAGGAAGCCGGCGATTATGCCCGCGCCGAGGACGAGTCGCGCGCCGCCGCCGAACTCGAACCGCTGAGTTTCTGGCCGCATCACACCGTCGCGCATGTCATGGAAATGACCGGCCGCCCGGAAGACGGGCTGGGGTGGATGGCGGCCCGCGAGAATTTGTGGTCGACCCCCGGCCACGTCAATCAGGTCCATATCTGGTGGCACAAGGCGCTGTTCCATCTCGAGCTCGGGCAATACGAGGCCGCGCTCGCGCTCCATGACGGCCCGATCCGCGCCATGCAGCGCCCTCTGGGCCTCAGCCTGACCAACGCCACGGCGCTGTTGTGGCGTCTCGACATGCTCGGCTGCGACGTCGGCGACCGCTGGCACGAGCTGGCGACGTTATGGGAAGGCCGCGCCGACGGGAAATGCCTGGTCTTCACCGACATTCACGCCGCAATGGCCGAGTTGCGATCGGGTCAGGAGGCATTGGTCGAGCGGCGGCTCAGGGCAATGCGCGAGACGGCGGCCGGCGGCCGCGAAGCGGCCGCTCTCTACCGCACCGTCGGCATCCCGGTCGTCGAGGGCCTCGTGGCGTTCCACCGCGGCGCCTACGACCGGGCGGTCGACGCGCTATTGCCGGCTCGTTGCGATCTGTGGCAGATCGGCGGCAGCCACGCGCAACGCGACGTCGTGGCCTGGACCTTGACCGAGGCGGCCCTGCGCGCCGGGCGGCGGGAGGAGGCCCTGGCGCTGGCATATGAGCGCCTCGGGACCCGCCCGCGCAGCGTCCCGAACCGGCGCTTTCTCCGCCGCGCCGAGGACATCGCGGGCTGATTGCGCACAGGGACCGGCGGGGGAAAGCCATGTCTGCGAGCATCGTCCGCGGCCTTGCGGTCGTCACCGAACCGGCCGACCGCCGCCATTGGCGGCAGATCGACGACGGCGCCGTATTGCAGCGCGACGGCGTCATCGCCGAGATCGGCCCGTTTGCCGAAGTGTCGGCGCGGCATCCCGATGTTCCGGTGATCGGCAGCGGCCGCCAGGTGGTGCTCCCCGGTTTTGTCAACGGCCATCATCACATCGGCCTGACGCCGGTGCAGCACGGCTCGCCCGACATGCCGCTCGAATTGTGGTTTGTCACCCGGCTGGTCATGCGGCGGGTCGATCTCTATCTCGATACGCTCTATTCCGCCTTCGAGATGATCGCCTCCGGGATCACCACGGTGCAGCATCTGCACGGCTGGGCCCCGGGCGGACTCGACGCGGTCGAAGCGGCGGCGAACGAGGTGATCCGCGCCTATCGGGACATCGGCATGCGGGTCTCCTACTCCTTTGCGGTGCGCGACCAGAACCGGCTCGTCTATCAGGACGACAAGGCTTTCACGGCGAGCCTGCCGGCCGCGCTGCAGCCGGCGGTGGAGCGCCACTTTGCGCGCTTCCAATTGTCGACCGCCGATCACGGCGCCTTGTTCGAGCATCTCCATGCCGCCTATCGCGGCGAGGAGCGGGTCAGAATCCAGCTCGCTCCGGCCAATCTCCATTGGTGCTCCGATGCGGCGCTCGCCATGCTCGCCGAGCTTTCCGAGCGCTACGACGCCCCGCTGCACCTGCATCTGGTCGAAACCGCCTATCAGAAGGAATATGCGCGGCGGCGCGGCGGCGGCACGGCTTTCGACATCATCGCCCGTTTCGGACTTCCGGGGCCGCGCCTGACGCTCGGCCACGGCGTATGGCTCAACGAAGCCGATCTCGACCAGGTTGCCGCGACCGGCACCCATATCTGCCACAATTGCAGCTCCAACTTCCGCCTGCGCAGCGGCCTCGCGCCACTCAACGCGTTCGAGCAGCGCGGCATCAACACCGCGATCGGTCTCGACGAAGCCGGCATCAACGACGATCGCGACATATTGCAGGAGATGCGTCTGGTGTTGCGCGCGCATCGCGTGCCGGGAATGGACGAGGCGGAGGTTCCGAGCGTCGGCCAGGTCCTGCGCATGGCGACGATCGGCGGGGCGCTGACGACCCCGTTCGGCAGCCGGATCGGCACGCTCGCCGTCGGCAAGGCTGCCGATCTCGTTCTAATCGATTGGGACAGGCTCGCCTATCCTTATCTCGACCCGGAAACTCCGATGCTCGATGCGGTGATCCAGCGGGCGAAGAGCGACGGGGTCGATCTCGTCATGGTCGCGGGCGAGGTGGTCTACGAAGGGGGCCGGTTCACCCGCGTCGACCGTGACGCGGTCTTGCGCGAATTGCACCAGTCCTTGCAAGCTCCGCGCACCGAAGATGAGAGCGAGCGGCGCCTTCTGGCCAAGACGCTCCTGCCGCATGTCCGCCGCCTCTATGCCGGATATTTCGATCCCGAGGCGCATCTGCCCTATTATCGGGCGAGTTCGCGCCGGTAGTCATCTTGGCGGAATGCGCTGCGCTTTTCCGCCCTACATCGTCCTCGTAGGGCGGAAGAGCGCAGCGTATTCCGCCGACTTCGCGGCACGCGCAATCAAACAGGTTCTCAGGACGTTTCCTGCACCGGGGCGAGCAGTCCCACGTCGTCGTTCTGTATGCTGTTCACTCGCTCGCTTATTGTTGTAATGGTGAGCCCGCTCGTATAGGGAACGAGCAGTCTCTTTGCCGTCGCAGCCGGCGCGGTCAGCCAGCGCTGATAATCGGCCGGCGCAATGATCGCCGGCATGCGGTCGTGCACTTCGCTGATCAGCTTGCTCGCCTCCGTGGTGATGATCGTGAAGGTCTCGACGGGCTCGCCTTTGTCCGGCTCCCATCTCTCCCACAGCCCGGCAAAGGCGATCAGCCCGCCATTACGGAGCGCGATCTTGTAGGGCTGCCTCCTCGCACCCTGGGACCGCCATTCATAAAAACCGTTTGCCGGCACGAGACATCGCTGCGTCTGAAAGGGTGTATTGAATACAGATTTCGTTTCGATTGTGTCGGCACGAGCATTGATCATGCTGGAACCGATCGAGAGATCGCGCGACCAGGGCGGCACCAGGCCCCAGCGCGCAAGACGAATAACCCTGATTTTTCCTTCGGCGATTACGATCGGCGCCGACTGCGTCGGCGCAATATTGTATCGCGGACCGAGATCGGCAGCTCCCCCGGTCTTGAACTGCTTTCTGATTTCAGCCGGCGTGGCGGTGAGATAGAAGCGACTGCACATGCGCCGGATTATAGCACGTCGGTTTACGGCGCAACGGTCTCGACGCGACCGCGGCGGCTTGCCGGGATCGGCCTAACGGATCGACGCCGGTGCCTGCGGAACGGTCTGCCAGAACTCCGGGTCGTGTCCGTAGAAGATGCGGGCGCCGCCCGCTTCGAGCGCCGCGAGCCGGTCGAGCGAGGCCAGCATCGCGCCGCGGTCGTGGACCCGCTGCGGCAGGCGCCGCTCGCGCAATGTGCGGCAGAAATAGCAGGCATCGGCGGCAAGGACGACTTCGCCGCCGTCAAGCCGCACCCTCAGCGATTGATGCCCCGGCGTGTGTCCGTAAGTCGGCAGGCAGACGACCGATCCGTCGCCGAAAACGTCGTGCTCGCCGTCGAGGAGCAAGCGCTTGTGGCCAAGGTCAAAGTCGCGCCGGTTGAAGCCGTGCGGCACGGCGATATCGGGGTCCATGCCGGCATCCCATTCGCGCCGCTGCACCAGCATCGTCGCGTTGGGAATGAGGGCGTTGCCGCCGACATGATCGAAATGGAGATGCGAATTGATCAGGATGCCGACCCGCTCCGGGTCGCGGCCGATCGCCATCAGGCGCGCGCTGACCTCCTCTCCCGGGCAATAGTCGAAGTCGAACAATCCGCCGATGCGGGTCCCGACCCGCGCGGTCGGATCGCTTTGACAGTCCGGGTGCATGCCGCTGTCGAACAGCGCCACGCCCCTCGGATGCTCGATCAGATAGGCAGGGATGGGAACCCTGATCCGGCCCTCGCCGCCCTCCATCAGACGGCCCAGATCGCCGATAACATGGCCGCAGGTCATCGCGAAGAGCTTGATATCCACCGCTTTCCTCATGTCGGAGCATCATCCGTCAGCTATGCCTCAATACCGCGCGTTTCCGGGGGTTCGCGGGAACGGGATTGCGTCGCGCACATTGGCGAGGCCCGTGACATAAGCGAGCGTGCGCTCGAAGCCGAGGCCGAAGCCTGCATGCGGCACCGTGCCGTAGCGGCGCAGATCCCGGTACCAGGCATAGCTCTCCTTGTCGATGCCGTGCTCCGTCATGCGCGCATCCAATACGTCGAGCCGCTCCTCGCGCTGGCTGCCGCCGATGATCTCGCCGATCCCCGGCGCCAATACGTCCATCGCCGCGACCGTCCGATCGTCGTCGTTCAGCCGCATATAGAACGCCTTGATGTCCTTCGGATAGTTCATCACGACGACCGGCTTCTTCGCGTATCTTTCAGTCAGATAGCGCTCGTGCTCCGATTGCAGGTCAATGCCCCATTTGACCGGGAACTCGAATTTCTGCTTCGCGCGTTCGAGCACCGTGATCGCCTCGCCGTAATCCATACGCACGAATTCCGAGCCGACGATCCCCTGCACTTTCGCCAATAGCCCCTTCTCGATCCGCTCGTCGAAGAAGGCGAGATCCTCCTGCCTTTCCTGCAATAGCGCCGCCAAGGTGTATTTCAGCAGCCCTTCCGCCAGGCTCGCATTGTCCGACAGGTCGGCGAAGGCGATCTCCGGCTCGATCATCCAGAACTCGGCGAGGTGGCGGCTGGTGTTCGAGTTCTCGGCGCGAAAGGTCGGCCCGAACGTGTAGACCTTGGTCAAGGCGAGGCAGTACGCCTCGATGTTGAGCTGCCCCGAGACCGTCAGGAACGCCTCGCGGCCAAAGAAATCCTGCGCGAAATCCACCGTGCCCTGCGGCGTTCTCGGCAGATTGGCGAGGTCCAGGGTCGACACCCGGAACAATGCCCCCGCCCCCTCCGCGTCGGAGGCGGTGATGATCGGCGTATTGACCCAGAAAAAGCCGTTCTCGTCAAAAAAGCGGTGGATCGCCTGGGCCAATGTGTGGCGCACCCGCGTCGCCGCCGCGATCACGTTGGTGCGCGGCCGCAGATGCGCCACGTCGCGCAGGAATTCGAGCGTGTGCGGCTTCGGCTGGATCGGATAGGTGTCCGGGTCCTCGACCCAGCCGACCACCTTGATCGCGCTCGCCCGCATCTCGAACGGCTGCCCCTTTGCCGGCGACGGCACGATCCTGCCGGTCGCCTCGACCGCGCAGCCGGCCGTGAGCTTCAGAACCTCGTCGCCGTAATTGGGCAGCGTGTTCGGGGCGACCACCTGGACCGGATGGAGCGAGGATCCGTCCGACAGGTGGACGAACGAGATGCCCGCCTTCGAATCCCGCCGGGTGCGCACCCAGCCCTTGATCGTAACCGGCGCGTCCTGCGGCGCCTCGCCGGCCAGGATCGCGCGCGCGCTGAATTCTCTCTTGTCCATCGGTCGAGAGTGACTCAGGCCGCGCGACCTTGTCCAGCGGTGCCAGGAACCCGTTTGAGCGGGCCTTGCGTGACGCCTTTCGCGGCATCCGCGGGCCGCCTGTTCCGCCTGTTTTTTCAGGTGAAAAACAGGCGGCGCTACCCATCGACCGATAATTGTACGGGCAGCCCCGACGAAATCCGATCCTGCGCATCGCAGCTTGCGGGAACCTACATCATCAATGCTGATTTGTCAATAAGAGATTGCTTTCTTGGCACTGTCGAGATGCGACTTGGAACCCGATCCTGTGGCGCTCCAAGGCATTCGAGAGCCTGTGTTCATAGATTCCGGGTTCGCGGGCGATGCCCGCGCCCCGGAATGACAATAATTCCGGATTCTTGCCCAGCCGCTGCGCTATTCCGCCCTACGAGGACGGTGTAGGGCGGAATAGCGCAGCGCATTCCGCCAAGCTGAACCAAACAGGCGCTCAGCATTGCATCAATTCGATGCTGACGCCGTCGGGGGCGGCGACGTAGCACAATAGATTGCCGCCGACGCCTTTCTTCAGCTCGACCGGGAAACGCACGCCTTTGGCCTGCAGCGCGGCGCAGAAGGCGGCGAGATCGCCCTGGTACAGAAAGCCGAAATGGTCGGTTCCCCACGCATTGTGGCTGGAAAAATCCGCATAGTGCCGGATCGGTCGCGCGGCGACCGGGTCTTCGCCCGGCCGCCGGCCGCGGATCAGGATCGTCATGCCGCCGAGATCGACAAAGATCTGCGGAGCGCCGCGAGCGATCGCGTCGGCGGCGATCGTGGCGCCGAACATCTCGACATACCATTCGGCCGAGGCTCTGGGATTTTCGCTGATGATGTGGACATGGTCGAATTTGAACGCCGGGTTGCTCATGATTTTGCCCCGCACATCAGATCACGCCCTCCTCGGCTAGCTGCTCCACTTCGCGCGGCGAGCGGCCGAGCAATTCGGTGAGCACCCACAGATTGTCCTCGCCGTAGCAGGGGGCGCCGCGATTGGTCGGGCCGCCGATATAGGCGGGCGTGGCGCTGAACTTGATCGGCAGTTCATAGATCGGCCAGGTGCCGATCTTGGTGCCGGTAACTTCGGTCAGCCACTTCAGATGGCGCAATTGCGGATCGGTGTCGCAGCGGTCCTCGGCGTTCTGGCACACCCCGGCCGGCACGCCGGCGCGCTGCAGTTTGATCATGCAGTCATAGCGGTCCTGCGTGCGGGTCCAGGCTTCCACCGCAGTGTCGAGCGCGTCCTGATGCAACAGCCGGCGCTCCAATGTGTCGAAGCGCCGGTCGTCGAGCCAGGCGCCCTGCTCCGACACCTGCGCCAGGGCGCGCCACTCGGCGTCGGTGAAGCAGGCGATGGCGATCCAGCGGTCCAGGCCCTTGCAGCGATAGGCGCCGTGCGGCGCTGCCGGCTTGTAGGGCGAGCGGTTGCCGTAGCGGCGCCATGCGCGCCCGTTGGCCGACCAGTCGAGGATCGTCGCGCCGGTCAGGAAGATGCCCGCCTCGCATTGCGAGGCGTCGATCCACTGGCCCTCGCCGGTGCGCTCGCGGTGATAGATCGCACCGAGCAAGGCCAGCGCGTAACCGTAGGCGCCCATCCAGTCGAGATAGGAATAGCCCCACCCGACCGGCATCGCCGGCTCGGGCAGGCCCGACATGTCGCCCTGCCCGGCAAAGGCCGCGGCGACCGGGCCGACGGTGCGCATCCGCCCGTAGGTGCCGTGCGCCCCCATCCCGGATTGCTGGATGTAGATGATGTCCGGCCGGATGCGCTTCATTACGTCGTAGCCGAGCCCGAGGCGCTGCAATACCCCCGGCGAGAACCCCTCGGCGACGACGTCGCAGACGCGCACGAGGTCCTTGGCAATCTCCAATCCCTTGGGGTGGCGGATGTTCAGCGAGAGGCCGCGCTTGCCGGCATTCTTGTTGTTGAACTGCCCGCCCATATCGGAGTCGCGGACGGGAGGCAAGGGGCCGGTCGCCCTGTCGCGCGCCGCGCGGCCGCCGACCGGCGCCATCGCCGCCAGCCGCGTGTCGGGATTGTCCTTCCATTCCACCTTGAAGCTTTCCGCCCCCATCGCGGCAAGAAAGCGGGTGCCGCCGGCGGAGGCGAGAAACCACGCAAAATCGAGGATTTTGATCCCTTGCAGCGGGAACGGCTTGTTATGGAGCGCCGAGAGCCTCGGGTTCGCGACGGCGCGCGGCGCGGCCGGGACAGAGGGGCGCCGCGCCGCTTCGCCCAGCACGGCCTCCGTGTCTTCGCCCAACAGCGGCGCGCGCCGCCCGACCTGCCAGCTAGTTTTATTGCTCAGCCATTTGCTGGTCGGGTAGCGAAAATTGCGGCCGTGTTCGGGATGGGGCACGTCGGCAAAGGTCTTGCGCGTCAGCCAGTGCTCGTCCTGCGCATTCTCGTGCGGCTTGCGCAATGGCGCCCACAGGAGCCCGGCATTCTGCGCCTCGCGCCACGGCATGTCGGCATAGGTCCAGGCGCGGATGAAGCGCTGCACCACATCCAGCATGTGCGCCCGCGTCTCGTCGCCGGCGGCCGATCCGGGCACCTGGCGCGCCCGCAGATCGACCTCCGGGGCAGGCGGCTGCAGATCGGCCTGCATGCCGTATTGCGAGAGCAGCGGCACCAGGTTTTTCAGGTCGCGCGCCCCCATGCCGTGCGAGATGAACCAGCGCCCGTCCTTGGTATGGCTGATGCTGGGCGAATGGTTGGGCGTTTCTGCGGCATGGCGGTTGGTCAGCCGCCATAAGGGCACGCGCCGCATCACCCAATGCATGATGTCGAGTTCGGGGTTCTTCGCCACCGCCTCGTGGATTGCGACCGACACGTCCTGGCCGCGGCCGCTCCTGTGCCGGTGGATCAATGCGGCGACGATCCCGGTCGCCAACTGCTCGCCGGCAATGTGGTAGGCGTGCCAGATTTGCGGCGCGATCGGCGGCGTGTCGTAGGCGAGGTTCGGGTCCGGATCATAGCCGCAATTCATCATCACCCCGCCGAGCGCGAGATGGACGAGATCGCAGCCCTTGAAATCCTGCCACGGCCCGTCATCGCCGAACGGCGTCATGCGCGCGATCACCAGTTGCGGAAAGCGCGCGCCGAGCGCGGCGCGGTCGAGCTCCAGGGCGGTGTAGAGCGCCCCGCAACTCGCATCCAGGAGGATGTCGGCGCCCGCCAACAGGTTCAGCAGATGCGCGCGCCCGGGGGGCTCGCGCAAATCGAGCACGACGGATTTCTTGTTGCGGTTGTAGGTCCAGAAGAACAGCGAGCGCTCCGGCCCCGGCCGGTCCTCCAGGAACGGGCCGATCCGCCGCGTTGCATTGCCTTCCGGCGGCTCGATCTTGACCACCTCGGCGCCGAGGCCGGCGAGCAGCAGCCCGGTATATTCCGCGCGCTCGTCGGCGATCTCGATCACGCGCAGACCGGCCAATATGCCGGGACCCGCATCGCCCATCATCTCGCCCGGTCCCTGCGCGGGCGCGCCGGCTCCCGACATGGCGTTCCTTTCCCTCAGAGCTGTGCCGGGGCCTGTCCCGGTCCTCTCCGGCTCGATTGTGCTGGACCCGGCGCGGTTGTCAACGCGCCGAGGGTCGGCCCGCGCGAAGCCGGTTGCGCCGGCGGCTCGAAGGCGAGATGATGGTTCGAGAACGGCAGCTTTGCACCGACAAGGGGGAGCGACGATGGCCTATGAAGGCATGATTGCGGAAACCATTTCGATCATCGGCGACAAGAACGAGCCGATCTCGGCCTATGTGGCGCGGCCGTTGGGCCCGGGCCCCTTCCCCGGCATGGTGCTCTTGCATCATGCGCCCGGCTGGGACGAGTGGTACCGCGAGGCCACCCGTAAATTCGCGCATCACGGCTACGCGGCTATCAGCCACAACCTCTATCACCGCGCCGGCGAAGGCAAAGCCGACGACGTCGCCGCCAAGGTGCGCGCCGAGGGCGGCGTCCCCGATGCGCAGGTCATCGGCGACACCGAAGGCGCGGTCCAATGGCTGCGCGCCCAGCCCTGGCTCAACGGCAAGGTCGGGGTCATCGGCACCTGCTCGGGCGGGCGGCAAACCTTTCTGTTCGCTTGTCATACCAAGAGCATAGACGCCGCGGCCGATCTGTGGGGTGGCCGCGTCGTGATGAGCCGGGAGGAATTGAACCCGAAGCAGCCGACCCCGCCGATCGAGTTCACCCGAAACCTGTCCTGCCCGCTCTTGGGTCTGTTCGGCAACGAGGATCGCGCCCCAACGCCGGAGCAGGTCGACCAGCACGAGGCCGAGCTTAAGAAACACGGCAAGGACTACGAGTTCCACCGCTACGACGGCGCCGGGCACGGCTTCTTCTATTACGACCGGCCGATGTACCGTATCGAGCAGGCCCTGGACGGCTGGCAGAAGGTGTTCGCGTTCTTCGGCAAGCACCTGAAGGCATAACGCCGGCATGTGCACCTCGATTGTCGAGGTCGTCGGCGCAGACGGCGCCGGCAAGGGCGAGGGCGGGTGGTTCACGCTGACCCACTCGGTGGTGTCCTACGACCACCCGCACCACGCTCTGTTGGAAGAGGCCATCACGATCGACTTCGTGAACCCCGCGCTGGGCCCCGGCGCGCGGGTCGCGGTCGAGTTGACCTTGGAAGCGGCCAAGGAATTGAGCGGCGCACTCGCCAAGGCGATCGCCGCGGCCGAGATTGCGGAAAGCGGGCGATTGCGGGGGTAACACTCGATCCTTAATCGGAATTTGCGTGGTTCACCCCCTCCCGAACCCTCCCCCATCAAGGGGGAGGGTTTTCTGTTTGCTCTCTCTTCCCCTTGATGGGGGAGAGGCGGGGGTGATGCGGCGCCGCCTGGGCGCCGCATCCGCGGCCTTCCTTCCGCTATTCGGCCGCCGCCGCGTGGACCGGCGGCTGCGCGGCCTTGAGCACCGCGGCGGCTTCCTTCTCTACGACCGTGCCCTCGAAGAAGCGCGGGTTCTGGGTGCCCCACAACCGCACCGCGTTGGCGAAGACGAAGTCGCGGAAATTGTCCTCGGTGATGTGGCCGTCTTCGACCAGTTCATAGGCCTCGGGCAGCGGATCGCGCATGTCGATCACGTCGAAATGGCCGATGTCGGAGCTGTAGATCGCGTTCAACTGGCAGCCGAACGGGTTGCCCTTGCCAAAGGCGACCGCATTCATCCGGTCGTCCGCCTCGCAGCCGAAATAGTACGGCGTGGCATAGAGGTCGATCCAGTCCTGTTTGCGCGTGATCTTGCACGCGGCAAAGTCGTCGAGATCGTCGACCCCGCCGGTCATGTGCAGTTCGGGATCGGGCCAGCCGTCGCGCGCGCGCAGGGCTGCGGCGTGCTCCTGATATCCGTATTTCTCGACAAGGTTCATCAACAGGCTGCGGTCGAGCTTGTCGGGGCGCATGTTTTCGAGCGCCTTGGCGTTGCGCCGCTCCCAATGCTCGATCAGGTCGCCGAACAATTGCGACCCCCAGCCGACGCCGCCTTCGAGGAAGGCGAAGCGCAGTTCCGGGAAGCGCCTTGTGACCCCGCCGAGGAAGATCCCCTTGGCCGCGGCATGGCCGGCATCGGCGAAATGGCCGATATGATTGTAGGTGAAGTTGGTCGGCGAATTACGCAAGGCCTGGTTGCTGCCGGTGCTGTGGAAGGTCGGCGCGATGCCGAGCTCGCGGCACGTCTCCCACACCGGGTCGTAATCGTAGAGGCTGTCGATGCCGAACACCTCGTACCACACGGCAAGGCGCGCCGTATCCGAGTCGTTGGCCGCCACCGAGGGGACCCGCCGCGGCATCGCGCTGCCGAACATGCCGACTTTGGAGCCAAGCTCCCGGGTGACGAATTCGAGTTCCGCGATCGCCTCCTCCGGCGTGTGCATCGGGATGATCGCGGCCGGCGTCATCCGGTCGCTGAGATCCTTGAAATACCCGGCGGAGACGATGTTGTAGGCGCGGATCACGGCGCGCCGCGTTTCGTCGTCGGCGATGCGCGGCAGGCGCAACCCGGCGGTCGGGTAGATGATCGCGAAATCGGAGCCGATTTCGTCGAGCCGCTCATAGAGCAGATGCGGCAGCATCGCCGTGGCGCGGTCGAGGGTGTTTGCAGTCTGCCGGGTCCAGAAGCCCGGCATGGCGACGCGGCGCCGCCGCCGCTCGGCGACGCTCAATTGCAAGGCGTCGCGCGTCGTCGCCATCGCGGCGAGGAACCCGTCGGCCGCCTTATCGCCGCCGGCCTTGCGCATCTGCTCGCTGAACACCGGATCATACTCGACCCAGTGCCCGTCGCCGTCGATGACCGGATGCTTGAGTTTCGCGCGAATGTCCGACGGGCGATGGTGGGCGTGGCCGCTCATGGGTTCCTCCGCAATGGTGGAAATTCTGCGCCGCGGCGCAGCGGCAACAGACAAATGATGACCCTATCGACTATAGGGTTATGCCAGCTTGCACCGCCAGCCGGCGCACGACATCCGCTTTATCGGCATCCTTGACATTCACCGGGCGCAACGGCAGGGATTTTACCTATCCTGGCCGAGAGCCTCTTCGCCGGGCGGCGCCGGCCGACATGGATGTTAGTTGCATCGGACGGCGGGGCCGCTATTTTGCGCAGATCGGGACTCTCGGGGGGGCAACAATGAGGGCATCGACGCTTCTGTGCACGCTTGCCGCCCTGCTCGCGCTCGCCATGGCCGGCGCGAGCGCTGCGCCGGCAGACAAGCAGCAGGTTCTGAAAGAACGCCAGGCGCTGATGAAGAAGCAGGCGGACGACCTTCGCGCCGTCAAGGACTATCTCGACGGCAAGCTCGATCATGCCAAGGCCACCGCTGCGGCGGCCGATCTGACCCGGACGATGGGCGAGATCCCCGAGGTGTTCCCGCCGGATACAGCGGGGCCCAGCCCCGACGGCAAGTACGCCGCAAAGCCGGCGATCTGGGCGGATTGGAAGGGTTTCCTTGCGCATCGCAACACTGCCGCGGCGAAGGTCGACACATTGGCCGCGGCGCTCAAGAGCGATGACAAGACAAGGATAAAGACCGCCTTTGCCGATCTCGGGAAGAATGGCTGCGGCGCTTGTCACGGCAAATTCCGCGAAAAACTCGAAAAGTAAGCACGGCCGTCGCCGCCTGCCTGCTGCTGGCCGTCGCCCATATGGCCATTGGGGCGGCTGTTGCCGCCGAGGACGAAGCGATCGCGCGCGGCGCCTATCTGGCCAATGCCGCCGATTGCGTCACCTGTCACACCGATGAGGAGCACCACGGCCGGCCTTACGCCGGCGGCCGCGCGATCCCGACCCCGTTCGGCACCTTCTACAGCCCGAACCTCACCCCCGACCGGGAGACCGGCATCGGCCGCTGGAGCGACGCGCAATTCCTGCGCGCCTTGCACGACGGAGTCCGCCCCGACGGCAGCAATCTGTACCCGGCATTCCCGTATACGAGCTTCACGAAGATCACCGACGCCGACGCGCTGGCGATCAAGGCCTATCTCTTCTCGCTGCCGGCGGTACGGCACAAGAACCGGCCGCCCGCTCTCCCCTTTCCGCTCTCCTGGCGCTGGCTGGTGACCCCCTGGAAGTGGCTGTTCTTCACGCCGGGACGCTTCCGCCCGGCGCCGGGGCGCAGCGCCCAGTGGAACCGCGGCGCCTACCTCGTCACCGCGCTCGCCCATTGCGGCGAGTGCCATACCCCGCGCAATTTTTTGGGAGCGATGGAACAGAGCCGGTTTCTCGCCGGCACCTCGTCGGGGCCGGACGGCAAGGCGGTTCCGAACATCACACCAGACCGCAAGACCGGCATCGGGAAATGGAGTCTCGACGACATCGTCACACTGCTCTCGACCGGCCAGACCCCCGATTTCGACTTCGTCGGCGGCGCCATGGCCGAGGTCATAAAGAGCACCTCGCGATTGACCGCCGAGGATCGCCGCGCGATCGCCGTCTTCCTCAAATCCGTGCCGCCCGTCGCGACGCCGGGGAAGAAATAGCCGCAATCAGACACCGCCCCCAAGCGCCACCGCGGCGAATGACTTCACCGTTCATGTCGACGACTTGGCATCGGGCGTTGATGCGCAATCCGGCGCGGGTATCGCGCACGACGACCATCATGTTGACGAGGATCACACCCTGCCAGTTCGCCATCTTGAGGCCGGTGGCGCTGGCGCGCTCGAAGACCGGGCTGCCGGACATCTATTGCAGATTGCGGTCATTGTATTGGCCGATGACGGGCACCGCAGCCCCTCACCCTCCCGCTTCGCGGGTCCCTCCCTCTCCCCGCGCGCGGGGAGAGGGCCGGGGTGAGGGGCGATTCTGGCCCGGCGCGGAGGCGGTCTATAGGCAGCGCTTCATGTCTGATCTGCCCGGCCGGCTACTCCGGCCGCGCGCCGTAGCGGTGGACATGATAGGGCGTGCGGGCGAGACCCGGACAATAGCTACCGACCACCGGTTCGAGGGCCTCGTAGAGCCGGCGGTTGTCGGCATTGGCGGCGGCGAGCCGCTCGCGCGCCGCCGCGACCCGGTCGCGCAGGCGGTCGAGATCGACGGTCAGGACGCGGCGGTTTTCAACCACGAGGCGCCCCCCGATCATCACGCTGTGCACCGCGTTTCCGTCCTCGCTGTGCACGAACTGGTTGACCGGGTCGTTGAGCGGCAGCCAGTTCGGGTGGTCGAGATCGAGGAGGACGAGATCGGCCTTGTAGCCGGGCGCGATGCGGCCGATGCGGTCGCCAAAGCCGAGCGCCCGGGCGCTGCCCTCGGTCGCCGCCAGGGCCGCCTCGCGCGTCGTCAGCCAGCGCCGCCATTCCGGCCCCTGCACCTTCGAGACAAAGGAAGCGAGCCGCATCGCCTCGTACATGTTCTGATTGTCGGAACAGTTCGCTCCGTCGGTGCCGATGCCGAGATTGACATGATGGTCGAGCATTGCGCGCGCATCGGCGAGACCGGCGCCGAGCCGCATGTTGCTGCCGGGGTTGTGCGCGATCGAGGCGCCGCGATCGCCGAGCCGGGCCATGTCGTCGTCATCGAGCCAGACGCCGTGGGCGACCGTGAAATCGGGCCCGAGCACGCCGAGGTCGTCGAGATGCGCGGTCAGGCTCTTGCCGTAGAGCCGCATCCCGGCGATCGCCTGCACCTTGGATTCGGCGACATGACTGTGCAGGCCGAGGCCGAACTCGCGCGCCAAGGCGGCGCAGCCGCGGATGAACGCGTCCGAGCAATGGTGCGGGATCGTCGGCGCCACCGCCGGGCGCACCCGGTCGCGATCGAACGACCCGTGTTGGAGCGCCGCGCGCACCGCTTGCAGGGTCGCTTCGCCCGGCGGCAGGCGCAGCCCCGCAACCCGCGCACGCAAGGTCTCGGGCAGTGCCTCGGAAAGCCCGGGGATCGCCTCGAAAAAACTGCGGTCGGCGATCATCGGGGCGATCACCGCGCACATGCCGATTTCCGCATAGGCCGAGGCAACCAACGAAAGGCCGTCGCGGCTCGGCAACGGCCATTCGACAAACAGATCGTAGCAGGCGGTGCAGCCCTTCAGGACCATCTCGACCGCGCCGAGCTGGGCGGTCAGGTGGAGATCCTCGGGGCCGCGATGGCCGGTCAGCCAAGGCGCCGCGGTCAACAATAATTCGAGGGTCCAGCGGTCGCCCATGCCCTTGGCGAGATTGCCGTGGGCATGGGTGTGCGCGTTGACGAGGCCGGGATGGACCAGTTTGCGCTCGGCCGCAATCACGGCCGCGCCTTCCGGCGCCGGAGAGCCCGGCGGGCCGATCTCGCGGATCGCGTCATCCTCGATCAGGATGTCGGCCGGATCGGCGGTGCCGGCGGCGATGTCGAGCACGCGGCCGCCGCGCAGGATCGTATAAGCCATCGGATCGCTCCCTCGGCGCGTTCGCCGCAAGACAGTAGAGCAATGGGCCGCCGCCCGTCACCCGGCGCGGCAATGCAAGGCTGTTGCACTTTCGATCCGGCGGTCGAGAATGGGCTCGGCGGCCCGACGGGAGGATCAGATCATCATGGACAAAGCGACCCTGGAACTGCTGGCGCGGCGCGCCGGATTGGACAAGGCGCTGAGAGAATTTCCCGACGATGTTGCCGCCGCCGCCGAACAGGCGAGCGGCGCCGTCGCGCGGATCAAGGCGCCGAGCGATCCGCGCGCCGAGCCGTGGCCGCCGATGCGCGCCGGGAGGAGCCTGTGAGCGACCTCTACTGGCTCACGGCGAGGGAGGCGGCGCAGGCGATCGCCGCCCGCAAGCTCTCGCCGGTCGAACTGACGACGGCGCTCCTGGAGCGGATCGGCCGGCTCGACCCGAAGCTCCATGCGTTCATCCGCCTCGACGCCGAAGCGGCGATGGACGCGGCGCGAGCGGCCGAAGCCGAGATCGCCGCGGGCCGCCCACGCGGGCCATTGCACGGCGTGCCGGTCGGCATCAAGGACATCATCGATGTCGCGGGCCTGCCGACGACCTGCCATTCCAAGATCCTGATCGACAACATCGCCGCCTCCGATGCGGTGTGCGTGGCGCGACTGCGCGGCGCCGGCGCGATCATCCTCGGAAAATTGTCGACGCACGAATTCGCGATCGGCGGCCCCAGCTTCGACCTGCCCTGGCCGCCCGCACGCAACCCGTGGAACCCCGATCATCACCCCGGCGGCTCGTCTTCGGGATCGGGCGCGGGGGTCGCCGCCGGCCTGTTCCCCTTGGCCCTGGGCAGCGACACCGGCGGCAGCGTGCGCAACCCGGCCAGCGCCTGCGGCATCGTCGGGCTCAAGCCGACCTACGGCCTGGTGTCGCGCCGCGGCGTCTTTCCGCTGTCCTTCACGCTCGACCATGTCGGCCCACTGACCCGCACCGTGGCCGACAACGCGCTGATATTGGAGGTCATCGCCGGTCATGATCCGCTCGACCCCGGCAGCGCCGCCGCGCCGGCCGGGCATTATGCGCGCCGATTGGAGCACGGCGCGCGCGGGCTGCGCATCGGCTTCATCCGGCATTTCCACCAGACCGACCTGCCGGCCGATGCCGAGGTCGCGGCCGCACTGGAGAACGTCGCCCAGACCCTGGAGGGGCTCGGCGCTCAGATCCGCGAGGTCCGCCTGCCGACGCTCGGCGAGTTCGGCGCCGTCAACCGGGTGATCCTGCAGAGCGAGGCCTGGGCGATCCACGGCCCCTGGCTGCGCGAGCGGCCCGGCGATTACGGCCGGCTCGCCCGCCGTCGCCTGATGCCCGGGGCTTTCCTCGGCGCCGGCGACTACGTGCAGGCCGCACGCCGGCGGCTCGAAATGATCGCCGCGGTCGAAGACACCCTGCGCGAGGTCGACGTCCTGATGTGTGCCAGCGCGATGGATCCGCCGAGCCGGATCGAGGATGCGGCCGAGACCGAGCGCACCTATCCGCGGCAGGCGCGCACGCCGTTCAACGTGACCGGCCATCCGGCACTGGCGATGATGGCCGGTCTGTCACGCGGCGGGCTGCCATTGTCGGTGCAGTTTGTCGGCCGCACCTTCGAGGAAGCCACACTGTTCCAGATCGCGCGCGCCTGGGAACGCGCTTCCGGCACCGACGAAAAGCACCCGCCTGTGCAGTAAGCGGGCGGAGGGCCGATCATGACCAACCCCGACCGGTTCGCTCTCGAACGCTTTGTCACGGCCCAGGCACCCGTCTTTTCCTCGGTAGTGGAGGAGCTCAAGGCGGGCCGCAAGCGCAGCCATTGGATGTGGTTCATCTTTCCGCAATTGCGCGGGCTGGGCCGTTCCCCGACGGCCGAGCTCTACGGCATCGGCTCGCTTGACGAGGCGCGCGCCTACCTCGCCCATCCGGTGCTGGGACCCCGGCTCGATCGGTGCACCCGCCTGGTTCTCGCCATCGAGAACAGCTCGTTGCATCGGATATTCGGATCGCCGGACGACCTCAAATTCCGCTCCTCGATGACCCTGTTCGCGCTCGCGGCAGGGGATCAGGGAAGCCCGTTCCGGCAGGCTCTCGACCGCTGGTGCGACGGCCAAGTCGATGAAAGGACGCGGGAGCTGTTGGACACCGGCGGTCGGCACTAGGCGGACGCCGGGATCGGAATGGGGGGACAACATGCGGCTGCCGGCAGCCTGCTACCTCTTGGCCCTGCTTGCCTTCAGTGCCGCGGGATGCCAGCCGAATGCTCCGCTCCGTTATCGGACGGATGCGTGTCTGGCGCCGGCCGGCGCCACCGGCGACGCGTGCGGCGTCTCCTCCTTGGAGGAGCATCGGCTGCAGAACCACCCCGGCCAATCCTTCCTGCTCGGCTTTGTCGAGGTCGACGATCAGGGCAGGCCGTATATCCGCAACCAGATCCCCCTATTGTTCAACCGGATCGAGCAGGAGGCCCGGTACCGGGACCTGTCGATCGTCGTCTTCGTCCACGGCTGGAAGCACAACGACGCGCCGACCGACGACAATGTCGTCGCGTTTCGCCGCCTGTTGCGGCAGGTGGCCGAAATTGAATTGCAGCGGGCGCCGACCTACTGGCCGAAGCGCAAGGTGGTCGGGATCTATATCGGGTGGCGCGGGCTTTCGTTCGGCGCCGGCGAGATCGGGCAGGACCTGACGTTCTGGACGCGCATGGCTGCCGCCCATCGCGTCGCCGAGGGAGCGGTGCGCGAGGTGTTGGCGCGCGCCAAGGCGCTGCGCGACGCCGTCGACGCCTCATCCTGGCCCGGCCATCAGGATCACCGCAGCACCCGATTGATCACGATCGGGCACAGCTTTGGCGGATTGATCGTCTACACGGCCCTGTCGCAATACTTCATCGACCAAGCGGTACAGAGCGAGGCGGCACCATTCGCCCGATCCCTGCTGCCCGCGCCGGCGCAAGGCGGACCGGACAAGGGCAAGGAGATCGCCGGGTACGGCGACCTCGTGGTCGTCGTCAATCCGGCGATCGAAGCGACGCGCTTCGAGCCGATCCGCGAATTGATGCAGAACCGCCGCAGCCCGGGCGGTTTTGCCCCGAACCAGAACCCGGTCTTTGTCGAGGTCACCTCGGACGCCGATTGGGCGACCGGCATCGCCTTCCCCGCCGGGCGCCTCGTCAACACGACGGTCGAGAGCTTTACCGGCCAGGGCGAGCGGCAGGAAGCGATGGCCGCGCTCGGCCATTATCCCCTGTTCTGGACCCATCGCCTCGCGGGCCCTGCGGCCCGAGCGGACCAGAACCCGACGCCGCCGCCGATCGACGTCGAACAGGAATGCCGCGACTTCGCCCGCTTCACTACGCAGGAGCGGGCCGACGGCTATCTGAAACCCGGCTGGCGGCGGCGCTACCGGACCGGCGCCGTACTGACTGCGAACGCGAATTTCGACCCCAACGACCCCTTCTGGATCATCACCACCGACCAATCGATGATCGAGGGCCACAACGACATCGAGGAGCCGGTCTTTGTCGATTTCATCCGCCAGCTCTATGACGACCTCGTCCGCCTCAAGGAGGACGTGCCGTGCCGCACCACACCGGGCGCGGCGCGCAAGATAGGATGAACAAGATGGCGGAATACGCTGCGCTATTCCGCCGCTTTTCAAACAGGATCCAAATCAAAACAGATTTAAACTGATCCCTCTTTTTCCAAACTCATGCAGCCACCGGCTCCAACTCTCCCTCCAGCTCCTCGCGCTCTACCTTGTGATGGTTGACAAGGAGTGTACGGATTGTCAGCTCGGAGACTGCGAAGTGAGCGGCGGCCTCCTGCTGCGCTTCCATCGAATAGTCGCCCGCCAGCATTTCATCGACGGCTTCGAAGGGGGCGAGCAATTCCGCCGCAAAGGACCGCTGCATTTTTTGATGATAGGTATGAGCGCGCGTCGCCGGGTGCAGGCATCCCGGGATCGGCAGGATGATCCGATTGCCGAGCAGCCGCGCCAATTCGAAGCGTCGTCCAGTTTCCCATTTCGAGCGGAACACGACGCGCCCCTCTGTCGGCCCTCGGTCGAGAGCGAATGAGATCTGCGGTCCGATGGTCCGGCCCGTCAAGGCCCGCGCCTGCACGCCGGCGAGCTTGGCCAAGGTATGGTTATCGATTTTCTTAGAGCCGAGCCGTTCCTGATCGCGAAGCGCCCGGGCCGCCAACGCACCGAGCCGCCAAGCCGGAACCTCCGCGGCTCGCGGCAGCTCGGGGTTTGGCTTGAACGCGACAACATCGCGCGGCGATGCGTCGAAGCCGCTCTCGGCGGCGACCCGAGCCAAGCTTTCGGCGGTCAGCAGCGAGCCGCCGCGAGCGTGATCGGCCGCGAGTTCTTCGACCGCTTGTTCGCCAAGCAAAGCAGTGTCCGCCACCAGACGCTCGAGCACTGTAGGCTCGGCCTCATCAGGGTCCTTGCCAGAGAGGGCTTCCAGTTTCCGGCGCTTGAACAGGTCACGGTCCGCGCGCTCGATCAGAACATCGCGCCAGATGCAGTCGAGATTGGTCTCACTGATGCCCTGATCCCGCAGCCGACCCAAAATGCGCGGGATAAAAGCGTCCAAGGCTGCCTCAAACTGTGTAGAGGGCAGGACGCACGGGGACGCTCCAAGATACCGGAAAGGCTTTGCATTCGGCCGGACAGAGCGTTCGGCCAGCAAGGCTGTCCTCACCCCATCGGAAAAGATCGTCAGGTTCGGCCAGACATAGCCCTCGCCGATTGCCGTCATCTTGTGGGCGCGCCACCATTCCGGGGCACTGGATTGGGGTTCGAAGCGCAGCCTCCACCAATTCCAGGCAAGCCACTCGGCGGCGTGATAGCCTGAAACCAGAGGTCCTGGCCGATAAGCCGAGATGAAGAAATCCATGCCACTGGTCAACTCGACCTCGCCGGCGCGGATCGTGAACAGGCCGAAACAGGCGCATTCCTCGGGCGTCCCCTCATCCAGCCGCTCTGGCGCCAGCGCGATCTCTAGCCCTGCGGCCATCGTGCCCTCCATTCCCGGAGTATGTACCGACGCATTTCCGGCTCGTCTTCCCCAATCCGATAGCCGTGATACGATGTATCCGGGGGTTTGGCTTTGGCTTCGTAGACTTCCCCCTCGGCATCAACGGCCCATACGTATTTGGGCACCCCGCCGGACTCGAACCGGCTGACCATTCCCGCTGCGAGGCCTTTGCGGAACAGCATTACTGCGTCCGCACGGAGCAGCGGGCGAAGCTCGTCGCAGAGCGATTTCGAAGGCCGCGGATTGATCGGCGGCACGAAGCCGTAGTCACCGGGGTAGAGTTTGTGAAGGCTGCTGCCGCCATAGCGCAAACGGACCGCCAGAGCCTGCAACTCCTCGGCCCCGACCGACTCTGCGGGAAGGACGCGGCGGTCCGGCCGGTTGCTCTGTCGCTTTCTCGTCATGCCTGACGCGCGCCGCACCCAGCCCTATTGCGCGATATACCCGCCGTCGATGACCAGTTCGGCGCCGGTAACGAACGAGGCCTCGTCGGAGGCGAGGAACAACACGCCGTAGGCGACCTCGATCGGCTGGCCGATCCGGCGCAGCGGGGTCATTGCGATCTTCTCGTCGCGCTCGCCGGCATTGGTCGCGTTCAGCATCGGCGGCATGTAGCCGGGATGGACGGTGTTGACCCGCACGCCCATGGGGCCGTAGCGCACCGCCGCCGCCTTCGAATAGATCCGCACTGCACCCTTCGACGCGTGATAGGCCGGGTGGCCGCTGCCGCCGCCGACAAAGCCCATGATCGAGCTGATGTTGACGATCGAACCGCCTCCGGTCTTGGCCATCTGCTCGGCGGCGAGCTTGGTGCCGAGAAAGACGCTGGTCTGGTTGACCGCGATGATGCGGTCCCACCCTTCAAGGGCGTCGCGGTCGCCGACCGAGCTGCCGGAGATCCCGGCATTGTTGACGAGGATGTCGAGCCGGCCGTAGCGCGCCACCGTCGCCGCGATCAGGTCGCGCCACTCGGCCTCGCGCGTCACGTCGATCGTCGCGGCCTGGGCCTCGCCGCCGCCGGCGCGGATGTCGGCGGCGATCGCCTCGGCTTCTTTCGCCAGGATATCGGCGACGAAGAGCCTCGCGCCCTCCGCCGCGAACAGGCGCGCCTCGGCCTCCCCCATGCCGTGCGCCGCGCCGGTCACGATCGCCACCTTGTCCTTGAGCCGCATAAGGACCCCCGTTTTGCTGTAGGCGGACATCGCCGGCGCTTGTGTTGCGACCGGCGATGATCCGAGAATACCGGCTGCCGACCGGCCGTGCCAGACAGACCGGGCCGGCGCGGCGCGGATTGCGGAGAGCAAGAGCGGATTGCGGAGAGCAAGAGATGAATGGGACCGGCCAGGCGGCGATCGTGACCGGGGCCTCGCGCGGCATCGGGCGGGCACTTCGGACCGCGGGCGTCCCGCCCGCATGCGGCCGAGACGGCCGCGGTCCCAGGGGTGCGGGGTCGGCCGGACGACCGCCTTCAAACCGATGCACAATTTGCTTTAGAAGGCTGCAGGGCTGGGGAGATCGCCGATGACCCGACAGGAACTCGACCTGATATTGACGCGGCTCGGACTGGCCGTGCCGGAACGCGAGCGGGACGAGATCGCCGCCGCCGCGCATCTGATCGACGAGATGAATGCGCGGCTGCGCCCGCCCGGCGGGCGCGACGTCGCCGCCGAGCCGGCGCATGTCGTCCGCTTTCCGGAGGGCTGAACCATGGTCGCGGATTTCCTGACCATCGCCGAGGCGGCGCGGCTGATCGAGCGGCGCGAAGTGTCGCCGGTCGAACTGGTCGACAGCCGACTTGCCCGCATCGAGCGGCTCGACAACCGGCTCCACAGCTTCATCCACGTGTTGGCCGAGGAGGCCCGCGCCGAGGCGCGCGCGGCCGAGGCCGAGATCGCCGCCGGGCGCCGGCGCGGGCCCCTGCACGGCATTCCGATCGGTCTCAAGGACATCTACGAAACCAAGGGCGTCGCCACGACCGGCCACTCCAAGGTCATGCAGGACCATGTGCCGCAGGCCGACGCCTTTTCGGTCGCCCGGCTCCGGGCGGCCGGCGCGATCGTGCTCGGCAAACTGGCGACGCACGAATTCGCGTTCGGCGGCCCGAGCTTCGATCTGCCCTGGCCGCCGGCGCGCAACCCGTGGGACACGGACCGCTTCACCGGCGGCTCGTCGAGCGGCACCGGCGCCGCGGTGGCGGCGGGATTGGTGCTCGGCGGCACCGGCAGCGACACCGGCGGCTCGATCCGCGGGCCCGCCGCCTATTGCGGGATCGCCGGGATCAAGCCGACCTACGGCCTGATCAGCCGCCGGGGCATCCTGCCCTTGTCCTTTGCACTCGACCATGCCGGTCCGATGGCCTGGACCGCCGAGGATTGCGCGCTCCTGTTGCAGGCGATGGCCGGCCACGACCCGGCCGACCCGGCGAGCGCGAACCGCCCGATCCCCGACTACCGGGCGGCGCTCGACCGCGGGGCCAGGGGTCTGCGCATCGGGCTCGTCCGCCATTTCTACGAGCGCGATAACGAGGCCAACACCGCAACACGACAGGCGATCGCGGCGGCGGCGGAGACCCTGCAGGGGCTCGGCTGCACCGTGCGCGAAGTGACCCTGTCGCCGCTCGCCGATTGGGCGGCCTGCGGGGTCGCGATCATGCTCGTCGAGGCCTATGCGATCCACGAAGCCAATCTGCGCCGCCGCTTCACCGATTACGGCGAGGCGTTCCGCGACCGCATGGCCTTGGCTGGACTGATCACCGGCGCCGACTACGTGCAAGCGGTGCGGCGCCGGCGCGAACTGGTCGACGAACTCGACCGGGCGATGGCCGATCTCGACCTGGTGATGACCGCCGCCGCGCCGAGCGAGGCGCCGCGGATCGACGCGGTGGGCAAGTTCTCGACCTTCGAGCGGCCCTTGTTGACGATGCCGTTCAACGTCACCGGCAGCCCGGCGATGGCGATGTGCTGCGGCTTTACCGAGGCCGGCCTGCCGTTGTCGTTCCAGATCGTCGGCAAGCGTTTTGACGACGCGACCGTATTGCGCCTCGCGCACGCCTACGAGCAGGCGACCCCGTGGCGCGCCCGGCGGCCGCAGCTTTGAACCGGCCAGGAGAAGCCCCCAGGAGGAGATTCAATGGCGACGGAACCCGCTGCCCTGTCCTTTGTCGACGCCCTGCACGGACGGGTCGCCGACATCCTCGACGCCTGCACGCGCTGCGGCAAATGCGTCGCCGCCTGCCCGATGGTCGAACCGGCGGGGATCGATCTCGGCAGCGGCGCGGAGCAGGCGCCGGCTGTCGTCGGCGGCATCCTCGATCTGCTGGCGGGCGGCGAAGGGACCGCCGAGGCCAAGACCTGGGCGCGGGTCTGCACCAACAGCGGCAAATGCATCCCGGCCTGCGACTATGGGATCAACCCGCGCTTCATGGTCAACATGGCGCGGATCGCGTCAAAGGCAAAGCGCGGCGACGCCGAGACCCGGCGCGCGGCGCACCAGTACTTCACGACGATGAGCCGCAGCACGCGCGTGATCTCGCGCTTGCAGCTCGCGCCCGAGGTGACGGCGCGCATCAACCCGCCCCTGCGCGCCGCCGGCGAATATGACGGCCCGCCCGACATCGTCTTCTATACCGGTTGCAACGTGATCAAGACGCCGCACATCGCGCTGCTCGTTCTCGAAGTCCTGGATGCGCTCGGAATCTCCTATGAGGTCATGGGCGGCACCGCGACCTGCTGCGGCATCCAGCATTTCAAGCAGGGCGACGCCAAGACCGCCGGCCGCATTGCCTACAACACGATCGAGCGGCTGTCCCGGCCGGGCGCCGCGCGCGTCATTTCCTGGTGCCCGAGCTGCCAGATCCAGATCGGCGAGGTGGCCCTGCCGGCCTACCGGGACTCGTTCGGCACAATGCCGTTCGACCTGAACCCGATCGCCGAGTTCTTTGCCGAGCGGCTCGACGATCTGCGGCGCCTGTTTGTCCACCGGGTCGAAAAGCGCGTCGCTTTGCAGGAGCGCTCCGCCCTTCCCGGCGTCATGGAGGCGGTCAAAAAGGTATTGCGCGCCATTCCCGGTCTCGAAGTCATCGAACTCGATGTGCCGATCGTCAGCACCCAGGCCAGCCACCTCTCGGTGCTGCCCAAATTCAAGGCCGAATTGCGCAAGCGCGAGTTCCGCGCCGCCGCGGCGGCCGGGGTGACGACCTTTGCCTCGATCTTTCACGGCTGTCACCGCGAACTGGTCAAGTTCCAGCCGCAGGTGTCGTTCGAACTGTTGAACTTCATGGAACTGATCGGGGAGGCAATGGGCATCTGCATTCCCGATCTCTACAAGCGCCTCAGCCTGATCGGCGACGTCGATCAGATCATCGCCGACAGCGCCGACCTGATCGCCGCCCACCGGCTCGATCTCGACACCGTGCGCGACGTGCTCGCCGACGACATCTACGGCGGCGGCGCCTCCGTCCCGGCGCAGCCGCCGGCAGCGGCGCGCTAAGCGGCGGAATGCCCCCGGCTTTCGCCGGGGTTTTCCGCCCTACGGTTCGTGTAGGGCGGAAAAGCGCAGCGCATTCCGCCGCTTTCCTAAAGGCCGAGTTCGCTGAGACCCGGATGATCCTGAGGCCGCGGGCCGAGAGGCCAGTGGAACAGCCGGTCGGCGGCGGCGATCGGGATGTCGTTGATGCTGGCCTCGCGCCGCCGCATCAGGCCCGCGGCGTCGAACTCCCATTGCTCGTTGCCGTGGGCGCGGTACCAATGGCCTGAATCATCGTGCCATTCATATTGGAAGCGCACGGCAATGCGGTCCCCGGTAAAGGCCCACACTTCCTTGATCAGCCGATAATCCAGTTCGCGCGCCCATTTGCGGCGCAGAAATTCGATGATCGCCGCCCGCCCCTCAAAGAATTCGGCGCGGTTGCGCCACCGGCTGTCCTCGCTATAGGCGAGGGCCACGCGTTCCGGCTCGCGCGTGTTCCAGGCGTCCTCCGCCATGCGCACCTTCTGCACGGCGGCCTCCAGGGTGAACGGCGGCAGAGGGGGAGCCATCGAGTGTCCTCTCTCGTTCGGAAATGCGGGCGGGCCGGTCACTTGACCAGATCGAGCACCCGCCGCAGCCGGGGATCCTCGGCCGTCCCCAGCCATTCGAAGGCGACCATCTCGGTGGTCACGACCTCCGCCCCGTTCCGCTCCATGCGCCGGATCGCCGTCTCCTTGCTCTCCGGGCGGCGCGAGCCCAGCGCATCGCGCACGATATGGACCTGCCGGCCCGCTTGCAGGAGGCCCAGCACGGTCTGCAATACGCAGACATGCGCCTCGCATCCCGCAACGACGAGGTCGCGCCGGTCCGGCAATGCTGCGAGAAAGCCGGGCATACGGCAGGCGTCGAACGTCATCTTGTGGGCGAGCCGGCCGGAAGCGCCGCGCAGTTCGGGCAATGTGGGGCCGAGGCCCTTCGCATTCTGCTCGGTGAACAGGATCGGCACATCGAGCATTTCCGCGGCGTCGATCAGGATGCGCGCATTGGCGACGACCGTTTCCCGGTCATGGATCGCGGGCATCAGTTTCGACTGGAAATCCACGACCAACAGGGCCGAAGTCTCGCGATCGATCGTCGGCATGGGTCCTGACCTTTCTTGAACGGGCGCGGCCGCTCACACCTTCGACAATGACAACGTCGACGGTGCGAACAAGTCCTCGACGGCCAGTTGCCGCGGGGTAATGCCCTGCTCGAAGGCATAGCGGGTGATCGCCGCCAGTTCGCGCCGGTTGGCGTCGACGCCGTAGGACCAGAAATCCTCGCCCATCAGCGCCCGGGCGCGCTGGAATTCCTCGACCGGCCAGGGCAGCGTGGTGAACAGATGGCCGATCGTTTCCAATTGGCGGTAGCAGAGTTCCTTGGCCTTCAGATAGGCGACATAGGTATTGACCGGCAGCCAGGGGTGCCGTTCGACCAGTGAGCGGCGGATGCCGACGATATGCATGATCGGAAACATCCGGGTCTCTTTGAAATAGGCCTCCTCGACCGCGCGGTAGTCCGGAAACAATCGCCGCACCGACGGGTTGCGGCCAAAACAGGACGGGGCCAGCGCGGAAATCAGCGCGTCGATGCGGCCGCCGTCGAGGTGGTCCGACAAGGTCTCGGTATTTGGGATCGGCTGCACGTCGATGTCCGCCGGCAGGTCGAGCCGCACCCGGTTCTCGCGTCCCGGCTGTTCGAGCCCGCCGCTGCGCCATCTGACCTCGGCGGCGCGAACGCCGAACTGGTCCTGCAGGATGCCGCGGATCCACACCGCCGCGGTCATCGGGTATTCCGGCACGCCGATCACCTTGCCGCGCAGATCCTGCGGCCGCTCGATGCCGCGATCGCTGCGAATATAGATCGAGGAGTGACGGAACAGACGCGACGGGAATACCGGGATGGCGACGTAGGGGCAGGTTCCCCGGGCGAGCAGCGCCATCGTGTTGGACAGGGACAATTCGGTGATGTCGAATTCCTGATAGCGAAAGGCGCGGTGAAACGCCTCCTCGGGCGACATCGCGCAGCAGATCGTCTCGCAGCCGGCGATCGGCACGGTGCCGTCGAACAAGGCGCGGGTGCGGTCGTAATCGACCCCCGCGACGCTGACCGTCAATTTCGCCATGGGTTCGCCTCTCCAATTCACGCGTCGCGCAGGCGCAACACCGCGCGGCCGTCGATATGGCGATCGCGCACGGCGGCCAAGGCCGTGCCGGCCTGTTCCAGCGGGAACAGCGCTGCCGGCGCCGGCTTGATGAGGCCAAGCGCGTAATAGCCGAACACTTCGGCATAGCAGGTTGCCAGCTCGTCCGGCCGGCGGCGACGGTAATCGCTGATCTGCAATCCGCTGATTTCGATGTTCTTCACCAGCAGGTAATTGGTCTTGAGCGTCGGAATGCCGCCGGCGGCAAAGCCGATCACAACAAGTCGGCCGCACCAGGCGAGCGCGCGGATCGCCGCCGCGAACACCTCGCCGCCGAGCGGGTCGATGACGACATCGGCGCCGCGCCCGCCGGTCTCGGCATGGACCTGCTCGCGCAAGCTGTCGCGCAGGTTCGGCCGCGACAGGTCGACGACCGCATCGGCCCCCGCCTCGCGCGCCGCTTTCTCCCGCTCCGGCCGGGAGATCCCGGCCAGGACGCGCGCACCCATCGCATGGGCGAGCTGCACCGATGCGCGGCCGACGCCGCCCGCGGCGCCGAGCACCAGAACGGTCTCGCCGGGCACGAGCCGGGCGCGCCGGCGCAGCGCCATCCACGACGTATCGTAGACAAGGGAAAGCGCGGCGGCCTCGACAAAGGACATGGACCGCGGCAGGCGGTAGCATTGCTCGGCCGCGACCGCGACCGCCTCGGCATAGCCGCCGGTTTCGGCCATCGCCAGGACCCGGTCGCCGATGCCGAGGCTTGTCGCCCCCGGTCCCAGCGCCGCGACAACCCCGGCCGGACCCTTTCCCGGGACGAACGGGCGCGCAGGCAGGAACTGATAGGTGCCGCCGACCACCAGCAGGTCGACGTAATTGACCGGCGCGGCATGGGTCTCGACCAGGACCTGGCCGGGCTCCGGGGACGGCGTCGGCGCCTCGCCGACGCGCAGCCCCTCGGGCGGACCGAATTCCTCGACGACGATCGCCCGCACGCCCTCAGCCCTCCGCCGCCGCGGGCCGGAACCGCACCGGGATCGGCTGCGCCAGACCCTCCGCGACCCGGCGCGCCAATTCGCGCTTCACCACCTTGCCGCTGGCGGTCAGCGGCAGTTCGGCGAGCGTCAGCAGGAATTCGGGCATGTCGTAGCGCGACAATCCGGCCCAATCGAGATGCGCCAACAAGGCCTGCGGGTCGAGCGGACTGTCCGGGCGCATCACCAATGCGAGACAGACGCGCTCGCCGAGCCGCGGGTCGGGGATTGCAAAGGCGGCCGCCCGCTCGACCGCCGCGTGGCGCAATGCCAGGGCTTCGATCGGAGCCGGATGGATATTGCGCCCGCCGCGGATGATGACGTCCTTCTTGCGGCCGGTGATGCGCAAACAGCCGGCCTCGTCGATCTGCCCGAGATCGCCGGTCATGAACCAGCCGGCGCTGTTGAAGGCGGCCTCGGTTGCCCTCTGGTCGTCGAAATAGCCGAGCATCAGACTGGCGCCCCTGCCGCCGATCTCGCCGATCTCGCCCGGGGCGGCCTCGACGTCGGGGTTGTCCCGACGCCAGATGCGGATCTCGTAGCCTGCGCAGGCGCGGCCGCAGGTCAGCGCGATCCGCTCCGGGGGATCGTCGGGCAGGGTGTACTGGTGCGAGCAGGTCTCGGTCATGCCGTAGCCGCTCTGCGGCACCACGCCGTGACGCAGCAACTCTTCGATGAGCGGTGCCGGCGCCGCGGCGCCGGAGATGCGAAAGCCGCGCACCGCCCCGAGACGCCGGATACTCCGGGCGCGCAGTTCCGCCAACAGGTCGACGGCATGGGTCGGCACGCCGAACAGAAAGGCGGCTCCGGTCTCCGTCAGCCGGTCGATGAGGCTGCCGCCGCGCGGCAGGTCGTGCACGACGAGTTCGCCGCCCGAGAGGGCGGTGATCAAGGCGCCGAGACCGAGATTGTGCGACAGCGGGCTCAACGTGTAGAGCACCGCACCCTCCAGCCGCCAGTCGCGCGCCATCATCCGCGCCGTGGCAAGGAGGGTGTTGTCGCTGTGCAGGACGCCTTTCGGCTCTCCGGTCGTGCCGGAGGTGAAGGGCAGATAGATGATCTGATTGGCGTCGCGGCTTGCGGAAAGCAAAACCCCGGCGCCGGGCAGATCGGCGAACGGCGCGGCCTCGGCCGGGCCGACTCGACAGGTCCAGCGCAGAAAGTCGCGGCCGGCCAGTTCCTCGAAAATGTCGCGCCGGTCGGCGTCGGCGCCCCAGCCCGGCGCGGCGATCACCGCTGCGGCGCGCATCCGGTCGACCAGGGCGACGACCTCGGCGACAGTATGGTCGCGATGCAATGACGGGCAGCAGACATAGCCGTTGCGCGAGCAGGCGAGGAGCGCGATCGCGGTCTCGACCCGGCTCGGCAGCCACACGGCAACCCGCTCCCCCGCGCGCAGCCCGTGCCCGGCGAGATGAGCGGCCAGACGGTCGGCGGCCGCGACCAATGCCCGATAGGTCAGGCGGCGATGACGGTCGCGCACGGCGAAGGCGCCGGGCGTTGCCTGCGCATGGCGCAGGGCGAGCGCGTAGAGCGTTTCGTCGCCCCAAAACCCGGCCGCCGTGTAGGCGGCCAGCGCCGGCGCGTTCAGCAGGCTCAAGAGGGGTCCGGTCATCAAGCGCCGCCGCACAGGGCTGCTGTCAGCCGTTCGGCGGGGTTGGGGACCCGCTGTCGGGCCGGGTCAAGAGGTGGCCGCAGCCGGCCCTGGTCGCCCAGTATTCCCAACTGCGCCAGGTCTCGACCGAATAGGGGCTGTAGCCGCGGTTGCGGGCCGCGATCTCGCCTTGCGACAGATATTTGATCTCGCCGCCCAGCTGCCTGGCGCGCATCAGTGCGCGCGCATTGCGCGGCAGGTAGACCGACAGCCGCACGACCTCGATCAACGAGCGCGCGGCGGCGGCAAAGCCGTGGCCGCGCATCAATGCGACGTTGTTCGCGCCGAGGCATTTTGCCAGATCCTCCGCCTGCGCCATGTTGGTGACGAGCAGGTTGGTGTCGCCGAACCCGTCGGCGATGTCCCAGACCGGCACCTCGGGGCCGATAAAGCTGCCCGAATGGATCACCGGGCGCAGCTTTGCCCCCTCGGCGATGCCGAAGGGCAGGGTGTCCTCGGCATGGGCATGAACGACGGCCATGACCTCCGGCCGCGCTGCGAAGATCGCCGCATGGATGAAGCGCTCGAGATAAAGGCTGCGCCCCTCGTCGCGCACCGGCCGACCGTCGAGGTCGAGCTCGACAATGTCTTCGGGGCCGACCAGCTCCGGGGCAAGCGAGCGGGCGATCAGAAAGCGGTCGAGGTTGTCGGGGTGACGGACGCTGACATGACCGTAGGCGTCGACGACCTCCTCCCTGGCGAGGATCCGGTTGGCGATCACGAGGTCCTGGACCAAGGTATCGAGAGTGCTCATGACCGGTCCTCTCGGAAAGGAGCCGCCGGCAACGCGGCCCGCCCACGATACCACAACGCGCCCTCGCAAGCCGACCGGCTCTGGCCGCTTTCGGCTGGTCAGCGGCGCGCGAATGGAGAGGGCGAGGCACACGGGCCGAATGATCGCCGCCACCTTCGAGAGCTGCAGCGAGGCGGCGAAGGAGAAACAGCGGATTGTCAAACGCAGGCTCGGTCACGGTTACGACGCCCGAGCATGACGAGCCACCGGCAGCATGCGCCGGTGGGCGGCGGCAATTACCCCGGCTTGTCGTCTGCGGCCTCGAACCTCTGCACCGCCTCGGGGGCCTGTGCCGCGGCCAGCAGCGCCGGCCAGTCGGCAGGCGGATTTCCGCGCGCCAGCATCCGGGCAAACACGGCATAGGGGTCCGTATCGGCACCAGCCTTGCGCAGCGTGTCGCGGTCATTGACCCAGGCGTAGACGATCACCTTGGCCCGCGAATGGGCCCGGAAGAACAGCCGGAAGCGATTGCCGCCGAACTTGGCCCGAAACCAGTACCGGTGCGCCGGCCCCAGCGTATTGCCCTGGCGAAACTCCGGGGCCAGAGGGTCGCGCGGGATGCGGTCCAGCACCAGGCCGCGCAGCGCCGCCAGCAGGCGGGCGTCGGCCTTTCCCCGCCAGCCCTGCGGATCGGATCGCTTGGCCCGCTCCACGGCGCCGAGCAGCCGTTCGAGCTGGTCCAGGAACAGGGGATGGGCGTAGAGGCGCCAACCGTGCCGTTCCAGCACCGCGCCACGCGTCCGCTACAGGCTGACCTCGTCCGTGATCGGCGCGTCCGGGTCCACCTCTCCCACCTCGGCCGCGAGCGTCTCCAGGCGGTCCGCCAGGGTTTCCGGGAGCGGGTGCACGGCCTCGGCCGGCCGGGAGGCCAGATCGGCCGCCAACAGCGCCAGAAAGGGCGCCAGCGCCGGGTCCGTGGCTTCGTCCTCCGGCGGCAGGGCGTGAACGGTGACGCGCCCGCCCTCAACCCGGAACGCAATGCGCCCGCCGTAGCTGACGCCGAGCGCCTGACGCACGGCCTTGGGCACGGTGGTCTGGCCACGAGCGGTGATCGTGCAGACTTCTTCGACCACGGCAGATGACATGACACGCTTCCTGGCCGCCTCCGAGAGACACCAATGTAATGCGCCCTCCTTACTTTCTCAAGGAATGCGCTCGACCCGCCGCAGACGTGGTCAGAGGACGGGGCGCCTTCCGACGGGCAATGCCGCGCCGCCGGCAGCGTCAAAATCGAGCGGCGTTGACACCCGCGCCTCGGCACCGGCAAGCTGCCCGCCATGATACAGGCGCAGCAGTCCCGCTGATGTCGGCCGGCGCCAACAGACCGCTCGCCGGCATCGTCGTGCTCGATTTCGGCCAGGTCTATCAGGGGCCGTACGCGACCCTCTTGATGGCCAAGGCCGGGGCTGACGTGATCAAGATCGAGCCGCCGCAGGGCGAGCCGCTGCGTCGGCGGGCGCCGCCGGGCAAGAGCACGACCTTCCCGATCGCGATGCTGAACTCGAACAAGCGCGCGATCACATTGAACCTGAAGCACGAGCGCGGCCGCGCGCTGTTGTTCCGGATGGTCGAGCGCGGCGACGTGCTGTTGGAGAATTTCGCGCCCGGGGTCATGGACCGGCTCGGCGTCGGCTGGGAGGTCTTGCATAGGGTCAACCCGCGCCTCGTCTACGCCTCGGGCTCGGGTTACGGCCTCTCGGGGCCCGACCGCGACAATCTGGCGATGGATCTGACGATCCAGGCGGTGTCGGGGCTGATCGCGGCGACCGGCTTTGCGGACGGGCCGCCGGTCAAGGCCGGCCCGGCGGTCGTCGATTTCCTCTCCGGGATCCATCTCTATGCCGCCACTCTGACCGCGCTGTTCGAGCGCGAGCGCACCGGCCGCGGCCGCCTCGTCGAGGTGGCGATGCAGGAGGCCGCCTATGCGACCCTGACCTCGCAGCTGCACGCCTGTTTCGACACCGGCAAGGCGCCGCCGCGGACCGGCAACGCCAGCCACGGCCGCGTGCCGCTCAACGTCTATCCGACCCAGGACGGCTACGTCGCGATCAACATCGCGGTCGAGGAGCATTGGCACAATCTGTTGCGGGCGATGGGACGCGAGGATCTGCGCGACGACCCGCGCTTTGTCGACAACGCGGCGCGCGTTGCCAACCGGGAGGCGACCGACGCATTGGTCGCGGCGTGGACGCAGACGCTCGGCAAGGGGGAGGCGTTCGCGATCGCCAAGCGGCACCGCATCCCGCTGGCGCCGGTGCGCGAGGTCGACGAGGTCATGCGCGACCGCCACATGCACGAGCGCGGCATGCTCGAATGGATCGAGCACGACGAGATCGGCCGCCTCGTCGTGCCGACGACGCCGCTGCGCATCCACGGCGCCGACCCGGTCGAGACCGTGCCGAGCCCGAAGCTCGGCCAGCACAACCGCGAGATCTACGGCGACTGGCTCGGAGTGTCGGCCGCTGAGATCGCCGCGCTCGAACAAGACGGCGTCATCTGAGCCGGCGCGGCGGGCGCCGACGGCTCGTCCACTATTTTTTAAGATCGGAAGCGGAAATTCGCGATCGTCCGCTTCGCGCCGGACCCTCGCTTGATGCCGATGGCGCCGCGAGATCACGACGTAACTTGCCGTTTTGACCTGATCAATCGGGAGCACGATTACCCTTACGCAATGGTGAGGCTCCTCCCGAGCGGATCATCGAAAAGAGAGGGTGCTCGGACAACGGGTAGCCCCGTGTCGGGGATGTGCTCACAACGCCTCAACCTAAAGGGGGACACAGCGATGCAACTCAATCCCCGGCAAGTCACTTTGCACAGCCTGCTGCTTGGTCGCCTGTTCCGAATTCCCGACTATCAACGAGCCTACGCATGGGAGACCAAACAGCGAGGAGACCTCTTCAACGACATTGATGAGGTGCAGCGGTCGGGACAGGATCACTTTATGGCTACGGTGGTGTGTTTGGCGCGGGATAAACGCCAGATCGTCGCGGACGAGTACCAAGCAGTCGATGTCGTCGACGGTCAGCAACGTCTGACAACTCTGGTAATCTTGCTCAAAGCAGTTGAGAAGGCTCTGGACGCAAAGCAATCCGATGAAGGGAAAATCAAGCGCGAAATTGGCGAGCTACTTGTCAAAGGCGACGAGCACTCCCTGCTCCTTCTTCAGACCAACCACGATAGCAGTAGCGTATTCATTGATTATCTTCGCCGAGGTCGCATTCATAATGCAAAAAATATCAAAACAGCAGCTGACTATAATTTGGTTATGGCAGCAATTGAGTGCGAGTTGTTCGTGAGTCGGTGGCAAGAAGAGTCGGGTCTAATCGCTCTAGTGGCGATACTAAGAAATAGATTATCATTAATATATCACGAACTACTCGATGAATCCGTTGTATATAGGGTATTTGAAGTACTTAACAGCCGTGGCCTTGATGTTAAATGGATAGATAAAGTCAAGAGCCAGCTAATGGCTCTAATTTTCATTCACGCAGATAATGGTGCTCGCGCAGATGCGATTAATGAGATGCATGTGATCTGGAAGGACATCTACTGGACGCTTGGACTTCGCGGTGATCTAGGGGACGAAGCGCTGCGCTTTGCCGGGACGTGGAAGGCACCTCAACGCCCAAATCGCGCACTGAGTCAGGAGGCAGCGTCAGAAGCCATACTTGGTGCAGCCGGAACAGCGCTGAGCACAATCAACGATGCGGGTCGCTGGCTGAAAGCCGTCGTCGAGGCAGTGAACAAGCTAAATCGAAACGTCCGTTTGAGCGCAGTCACCCGGATTGTCCACGCTCGTTTTGTTGCGACCGCGATCCTATTGCGGGAATTCCCCCCGGATATCGAAGCGCGCCTTCTCGGTCAATGGGAACGAGTCACGTTCCGCATCTTCGGGCTCTACGGTGCTGACACTCGCTTTAAAGTTGGTGACTATATCCGGCTAGGATATGATGTAATCGCCCGAAAGTTAGGGCCCGAACCGATCTCCGCTGCTCTGAAGAAGTTGGGTAATGGCTATTCGATTGAGGAAATATGGGAAGATATCGATTGGACGCAGTGTTACGAAGGTTGGACAGAAGAACTTCGGTACCTCATGTTTCGATACGATGAATATCATGCAAAGAAGGCCGGAGAAAAGATCAATATCGGACAATGGAATAAGATATGGGAGGTCGATCCGTCCAAATCGATTGAACACATTACGCCGCAAAATTCGGAAGAGGACTACGTGCACCACCTCGGGAATCTGACAATGTTACCGCCCGGTGTAAATTCATCGCTCAAAGACAAACCACCAGCAGAAAAGGCGGCAACATACAGACAATGTGGTTTGCGGGGCACGGTAGCCGTTGCGAACATGATCGAGGCCAGAACCTGGAACGAGGCTTCTGTACTGGCTCGCGCCGCCGAAATCGAAGCGTTTGTGCGGGAGGAATGGGCGGATTAAAACAGCGCGGTAAGGCTGGCTCCTGAATAGCGGCGCATGCGACCCGGACCAGGAACAGGTTGGACACGAAGAGTTCGCGCTACCGCTAGGCTTTACGCTGCATTCACCAGCGCGCCGTCGCGCGGGCGCCGGGCGCGATGACCGCGTCCGGCAGAACCGACTCGTTCGCCATGTGCTGGTAGCTCTTGCGGGCAAACCACAGCGCATAATCGCCGAAGCGGATCGGCGGGTATTTCGGCGGGGTGTCGGCCGTGCGGCAGGTCGGCAGGCAGTCGATGATCGTGTCGTGATCGGGGTCGCAGAAGAACGGGATCGCATAGCGCACGCGGCCGGAGACGTTGCGCACGCGATGCGGCGTCGACAGAAACCGCTCGTTCGTCCAGCGATGCAGGATGTCGCCGCCGTTGACGACAAAGGCGCCCTCGACGCCGGGCGCGTCGACCCATTGCCCGCTCGGCAACAGGATCGACAATCCCGGCACGGGGTTCGGCGGCAGCAGTGTCATGAACCCGGAATCGGTGTGCGGCACGAGGCTCGCCAGCGTTTCGTCCGACCCGTCGATGACCGGATAGCGCGACATGCGCAGGATCATGTGCGGCTCGGCAAAACAGGCGTCGAAGAAATCGGCCGATAGGCCGAGCGCCGAGGCGTAGAGCGGCACCAGCCGGCGGCATAGCGCCTCCAGGGTCCGCATGTATGCGAGCGCCGTCTCGCGGAAGCCGGGCAGATCGTCGGGCCATTGGTTGAGGCCGTGAAAGCGCCGGTTGGCGATGACGGCCGGATCGTCGGGGGTCCGCTCGCGGCGCAGGAAATAGGCCTCGTTCCGGCTCGGCTTCCGGCCCGCTGCGGCGGCCTGCGGCGCCGGCGTCTCGGAGATCGGCAGATAGCCGATATTGTGCTCGTCGACCCTCAGCGCGAGCTTCTTCGCTATCGGCTGGGCATGAAACCCGGCTGCCGCCGCGTAGGTCCGGTCGATCAGCGCTTGCGGCACGCCGTGGCCCGCGAGGTAGTAGAAGCCGACCTTCTCGAAGGCCCAGCGCAATTGCGCGGCGGCCTTGCGACTGGCCTCGGCGTCGCCGGCGAGATGGCCGGCGACGTCAATCAGCGGGAGCGCGCCGGCAATCAGCGGCGCCGGCGGCAGATCGGTTGCAGCGAGCGCCATCGTTTGCGTCATGTCGAGCCTCGCTCGAGTCGTGAGAGGTTGTGAAAGAACCAAGTCGGGGCGGAAATCGGCAAATTCCTCCATCGTCGTCCCGGCCCACGGGTCTGCGCGGAGCCTGTCTTCGGGCCACGCGAAGCGCGGACCCGGGGGCGCGGCCCGAGGATAAACTCCGGCCGGGACCCACTTCTCCGCCGCTCGGAATTTTCAGGCAATGGCAATGCGGGACCACCCATCGATGGCTCGTGCCTCGGAAGCCTGGACCCCGGCCTTCGCCGGGGTGACGAGAAGAGAGACGGCGTTGGGATCCTTTCACGCGCTCTGAGTCCGGGCTGCGATCACTGATATCCTGGTGAGGTGCGCGGCCGAGATCTGCGGCTGTTCAGGCCGCCGGCATGCGGTAAAGCGCGCATAGTTTGTTGCCGTCGGGATCGCGAAGGTAAGCGAGATACAGCGCGCCGGCGGCCCCCTGGCGCACGCCGGGCGGGTCTTCGATCGTCGTGCCGCCATTCGCGACCCCGGCTTTGTGCCAGGCGTCGACCTGTTTGGGATCGCTCATCGAGAAGCCGATCGTGCCGCCATTGGCATGGCTGGCCGGCTTGCCGTCGATCGGTCTCGACACCATGAAACGCCCGCCATTGTGCGTGTAAGCCAGCCGACCCCTGGCGTCCTCGACACCGGGCTGACCGCCCATCGCGGCAAACAGGGCATCGTAGAATTTTTTCGACCGGGCGATGTCGTTGCTCCCGACCATGATATGGCTGAACATTCCCGCTCTCTCCTCGTCAGAGTCGCACGCGCCCGCCGCCTCCGCCCTGCGAGCAGAACACGGCTTGCAGGCTGCGGTCAGTATGACAGGGCGATGCTCGGCAAAAGAGAAAAATCTCTGCTCGACTTTGGTCCGACGCTCGCTTCAGTGTGTATGATTGCCGCCGGCACAGCATGAGGGTGAGCGGGTGACGACAGCGAAGCCGCCGATACGCCTCGGCTTCTTCACCCGCCTGCTCGATCTGGCGGATGCGGCCGAGCGCTACCGCCTCGCCGTCGCGCAGATCGTGCACGCCGAGCGCTGCGGCTTCGATTCCGCCTGGGTCGCGCAGCACCATTTTCACGAGGACGAAGGCGGCCTGCCGGCGCCGTTCGTGTTCCTGTCCCGGGTCGCCGCGCAGACCACGCGGCTCCGCCTGGGGACCGGGATCGTCACCCTGCCGCTGGAATTGCCGATCCGGGTGGCGGAGGACGCCGCGGTGCTCGACCTGATGTGCGGCGGCCGCCTGGAGGTCGGGATCGGGCCCGGCGGCAATCTCTCGGCGTACACGGCGTTCGGCCTCGACAGCGCCGAGCGCACGGCGCTGTTGATCCGGCATCATCGCGTCTTGTGCGATGCCTGGGCGGGGCGGCCGTTGCCCGGCGGCGCCCGCCTGTATCCGGCCAATCCCGGCCTCCTGGACCGCGTCTGGCAGGCCACCTTTACCGTCGAAGGCGCCCGGCGGGCCGGTGCGGCGGGCGACGGTCTGATGCTGTCGCGCACGCAGCCCCGGCCGGCGGGAGCGCCCCACCTGTCGCTGCCCGACATCCAGCATCCGATGATCGACGCCTATCTGGAGGCATTGCCGCAGGGCCGCGCGCCGCGCATCCTCGCCTCGCGCACGGTCTTCGTCGCCGACGACCGCAAGGAGGCGCTGCTTCTGGCGGAAATCGGCCTGAAGCGGCAGCGGACGCGGTACACCGCGATCGGCCGCACGGTCTTTGTCGAGGGCCTATCGGTGCACGACCAGATCGCCGCGATGGATATTCATATCGGCAATCCGGACGACGTGATCGCCTCGTTGCGGGCCGACAGCATACTGGCCCGCGCCACCGACCTGACCGTTCAGGCGCATTCGATCGATCCGCCGCATCCCTTGATCCTGCGGTCGATCGAACTGGTCGCCGGCGTGGTGGCGCCGGCATTGGGCTGGATTCCGAGCGGCGGAGCGGCCGCGCGGCACATTGCCTGACGGCGAGCGAGGGGAGGATAATCACAGGGATGGACACGGACGTCATTGACGCGCTGGCCGGGATCAAGCCCGGCTCCGCATTGGACGCACTCCGCAACCGACGGCCGGATGCACGCGCGCAGGCGCAGGCCAGCTATCGCGCGCTGTTTGCGCCGGACGTTGCCGGCGGGGTCACCGCAACCGAGCGTTTCGCGGTGGCCGCCTTCGTCAGCGGTCTGCATGGCGACGCGGAGACCGCTTCGTTCTACGCCGCCGGCCTCACCGCCGGCGGGGCATCGGCGGAATTGCGCGGCGCGATCGACGCGGCGATCGCGGCCGCCAAGGGGCACGGCCCCTATGGCGGCTATCCCGCCGGCCCGCTGAACCGCGAGGACGCCGCCGGACCGACCTATCGTGTCGCGGCGGAAACCCGCCGGGCGCTGGGATCGCGTCTCGCCGCCGCGTTCGCGCACATGCATCTGCTGGTGTTCCATCCGCGCGACGCCGCGCCGGAGGCGCTGCAGGCCTTATTGGATGCCGGCTGGTCGACGACCGACATCGTGATGTTGTCGCAGATCGCCGCCTTTCTGTCGTTTCAGATCCGGGTGGTCGCCGGCCTGCGCGCCCTGGCGGGCGCCGCCTGACACACGAGGTCAACCATGCCCGACACGATCCTTGAACCGCCGCCGCACACGGTTCCCGCCGTCTTCACCCGGGCGCTGCTCGATTGGCTGCCTTGGCTCGAACCGCTGGCGGTCGAGGCCCTGACCGAACGGCATAGGGCCGGCCTGGTGGACGCCGCGCGGGTCAAATCGCCGTATTTCCGGCTGCTGGCGCGCGACCCCGACGCATTGCGGGCGCGCACGCTGACCGACAAGGACATCTTCTACAATACCGATGCCGGCCTGCCGCGGGCCGAACGCGAACTGGCCGCCGCCGCGACATCGCGGTTCAACGGCTGCATCTACTGCGCATCGGTGCATGCGCGGTTCTCGGCGACCTATTCGAAGCGCGAGGACGACGTGCAGCGGCTGTTGGACGACGGCATCGGCGCCGTCTCGGCGAGCGCTGGAATGCCATCGTCGCTGCCGCGGCGGCGCTCAGCACGACGCCGATCGCGTTCGGACCGCAGCATGTGGAGCGGCTGCGTCGCGCCGGGCTGGACGATCTGGCGATCGCCGACGTGATCCATGCCGCGGCCTTCTTCAACTGGGCCAACCGGCTGATGCTGTCGCTCGGCGAGCCGGCCATGGCAGCCGGAACCTAGCGCAAATTGCGCATCGGTTTGCAGGAGGTCTTCCTGCCGAGGGCAATTCGGCCCAGCGCCCGGGCTGCCGGCGACACCCGGCTCCAAAGCCTCCCGGAATCGGCTGGCGGTTCGGAGGGAGGGCACGATAGGCTTGCCGAGACCTCGCTATACGGAGGAGGCCGATATGAGGGTCTTGATCAAGAGCGCGTGGGGCTCCGACGAATCGACAAAGGCTGCCTTTGCCTTTCTTCACGCCAACGCCTTCGCCGAGGCCGGGCACGAGGTCCAGATTTTCCTGCTCGGCGAGGCCGTAAACCTGATCAAAACGGAGTTGATGAACGCCGTAACGCCGGTCGGGTGGCCGCCTCTGTCCGAGATCATGTCAAAAACGATAGGACATGGGATTCCGATCAACGTCTGAACCGCGTGCTCACGGGCCCGTGCGGTCCGCGACAGCGATCTCGAAGGCAAAAATGCCCGATTTGTGACTCCTCCGGATCTGGTCGCTCTGGTCGAATGGGCCGACAAGGTTCTGAGCGAGTGATTGTGTTCTCAGTGTATAACAATTTCTCAGATCACGCGATTTTCTGCCAGAACCGAAAGCGCGCCGCGAGACAACCCCATTTCGTCGCAGAAGATTTCCGCGTTGTGCTCGCCGATCAGCGGGGCCCGTCTGGAGATCCGCCAGGGAGAGCCGTTATAGAGGGCGGCCTCGCCCGGATAGAGGAAGCTGCGGCCGAGTTCCGGATGTTCCACCTCTTTCCAGAAGCCGCGGTCATGCAGATGGGGGTCGTCGAGGAGGGCTTCCGGGGCGCGCACCGCCCCCCAGGTGAAGCCGCGTTTCTGGGCCGCGTGATAAACCTCCTCGGCCGGCAGACTGGCAATGAAATTGGCGACGAGATCGTCGATGATATGGGACGCGCTCGCCGCAATGACCGCCGGGTCCCGGTATTTGGGGTCCTTGAGATCGCCGGCCATGCCGTAATTGTCGAGCAGATCCGCCAGTTCGCCGACATAGTTCGGGGTCAGCCGGCCGGCCACCAGCGCCGTGACGTAGGTGCCGTCACTGGCGCGGAACTGGGTGCGAGGCGTCGGACCGGCGGCATGATGGCGACCGGTCTGCCGTCGCAATACCTCTCCGCGGTACAGGTAATTGGCGATCGCCGCCTCGGTCGTCAGGGCGCAAGCCTCGTGGATCGAGGCGTCGATGGATTGCCCTTGCCCGGAAACCGTCCGATGGACCAAAGCGGCCATGATCGCGATATAGGCGAAGTGACAGCCCATGTGCCAGGCGTTGCCGCCGCCCGGAGCAATCGGCGGCGCATTCGGCGCGTCCGCCTCGTCATAGCCGCAGGACGCCATCTGCCCGCCTGCCGCCATGTGGAGCAGGTCGCTGGAGAGGTAGTCCCGCCAGGGGCCGGTCTGGCCGAACGGGGTCAGAGAGCACAGGATCAGCCGCGGGTTTTGCTTGCGGAGAGAGTCGTAATCGAGCCCCAGCGAGGCCAGGAAGCCCGGTCGGAAGGTTTCCAGAATGATGTCCGCCGTCGCCGCCAGACGCTGGAAAAGCCCTATTCCGTCCGCAGTTTCCAGATTGAGGGTGATGCCCCGTTTGGAGGTATTGTAGTACCAGAACGACAGGCTGCGCTCCGGGTGCGGGATATCGTCGAGAAAGGGCCCGATACGGCGGCTGGGCTCGCCGCCGGGGGGTTCGATCTTGACGATTTCGGCTCCGAGATCGCCGAGAAGCTTGCCGCAGAACTGGCCGGTTTCGTCGGCAAGTTCCAGGACGCGGAGGCCGGCGAGCGGGCCGGGCCGGGTTTCGGGGTCGGTCACCGGAGCATCTCGTCCAGGTAAGGAAAGCGCGCCCGCTCCCGCGGCCAGAATGTGCCGTCGGCGAACCCGGCGCACAGGTCTTCATGGCTGCAGCCCAACAAGCCCTCGACGATCTCCCTTGTGTGCTGCCCGATCAGCGGGCTCGGCAAATGATTGAACGCCGGGGTTTCGGACAGTTTGAACGGGGCATTCTGTACCTTGTGCTCTCCGAGCGCCGGGTGCTCCATCGCCCGATACATCTCGCGGTGGCGCAATTGCGGGTCGTGCTCGACCCGGTCTTCGGCGCTTTGCACCGGAAGGGCGCGAACGCCGGCAGCCTGGCAGCGCTCGGTCAATTCGTACTTCCCCAATGTCGTGCTCCACATTTCGATCGACTCGTCCAACTCCTCCTGGTGCTGCAGGCGGGCTGCGATCGTGGCGAATTTCGGCGAGGCGGCCCAGGTCGGGGCGCCCATCACCTGCACCAGCCGTCGCCATTCCTCGTCGCAACAGCAGACGATCACGCACCAATCGTTGTACCCGCCGGGATAGGTGCGATAGGCATTGTGGGGTGCGACCGTCGGCCCGCGGTAATTGTTGACCAGCGGCGTACCGGGCCAATGCGCGCGGTTGCCGGGAGGATAGCCGGCGCGGCGCGTTCCCCGCCCGTTGACCGTGAAGTCCAGCAGCGCCGGGCCGTTGAGCGGAACGCTCGCCACCATCTGGGACAGGTCGATGTGCTGGCCCTGCCCCGTCCTGTTGCGATGGTAAAGGCCGGTGAGGGCGCACATCGCCCCGTACATGCCGCCGGTATCGTCCATATACGACCAGCCCCAACCGGCCGGCGGTTTGTCCGGCAGGCCGGAGATGGAGGTCAGTCCCGAGACCGCCTGGGCGACGGGACCGAAGGTCGTGTAAGGGTGATGCCGGCCGGTATGACCGTAGCCCGACATCGACACATAGACGATATCGGGTTTGATCCGGCGCAGCTCCTCGTAGCCGAGGCCCCAGTTCCGCAGCACCCGCGAGCTGAAATTCTCGATCACGAGGTCGGAGACGGCGATCAGCCGCCTGGCGATCTCCAGGCCCTTGGCGCTGCGCACGTTCAGGGTGAGGCTCTTCTTGTTGACGTTGGTGTCATTGAAGTTTCCCGAAGTGTTCAGATTGACCTCGAGATGCTGCGGGGTGGTGGTGCTGGGCAATCTGCCGCGCTCGTTCTCCGGCCACTCGATCTTGATGATCTCGGCTCCGAGGGCGCCGAGCCAGCGCGTCGCCCACGGCCCGGCCCGCACCCAGCTGAAATCCACCACGCGAATGTTTTCGAGGGCTCGCGGTCGAGACATCGCATCGTCCTCCGACCGGGATCGGGCCTCTGTCACCGCCGCTCCCCCGGCGATGCGGCCGTCACCCCGGCTTCTGCGAGGCGGGCGATCTCCTCTGCGGCGAACCCGGCCTCGCTCAGCACTTCGGCAGTGTGTTCGCCGATGCGCGGCGGCTGCCGGCGAAGGCCCGGCCTCTGCCGGTCGCCGCCGAACTCGACCGGCAAGGCCGGCAATCCCGCGATCCTGCCGTCCTCGCCGCCAAAGCGGGAGATGAACACGTCGACCAGTCCGCCGGTCGCCAACAGATGCGGGTCGTCGAACAGATCGCCCGGCTGCCCGACCGGCGCCCAGGACACGTTCGCCCGCTCGCAGCGGCGCGCGACCTCGTCCTGCGGCAGTGTCGCCAACGCCTCCTGCAGGGCCGGGATCAGCCACGCCCGCTCAGCCAGTCGCATGACATTGGTGGCGAGCCGCGGATCGGCCGCCAGGTCCTGCAGGCCGAACTCCTCGACAAAGCGGGCCCATTGCTGATCGCTGGTGACGCCGATGAACAACTGGCCGCCGCCCGCGGTCCGGAACACCTCATAAACCGCCCAGGCGCCGCGCCGCGTCGGCATCGGCCGCGCGTCGAGACCGGTGGCGGCCATGCCGGCCATATGGGTGCTCATCAGGAAGGCGGCGCTCTCGAACAGCGCGCTCGATACGCGCTGACCCGTGCCGGTGATCTCGCGCTCGCGCAAGGCGGCCTCCACCGCGATGACGCCGAACAGGGCGCCCATGATGTCGATGACCGAAGCGCCGGCGCGGAGCGGCTGCCCGGGCGGCCCGGTCATGAAGGCGAGACCGGTGTGGAACTGCACGACTTCGTCGAGCGCCGGGCGGTGCTCGTAGGGACCAGCGAGATAGCCTTTCAGCGCGAGATAAACGAGGCGCGGATTGAGCGGCGCCAATTGCTCGTAGCCGCAGCCGTTCCGCTCCATCGTGCCGGGCCCGAAATTCTCCAGCACGACATCGACGGTCGGGACCAGGCGGTGGATCACCGCCTGGCCTTCCCGGCGTTTCAGATCGACCGCGAGGCTGCGCTTGTTGCGGTTGAAGGCCGCAAAGAAGCCGGCGCCGAAACCGCCCAGTCGGCGGGTATGGTCGCCGCCCGGCGCCAACTCGACCTTGACCACGTCGGCGCCAAGCTCGGCGAATACCAGCCCGGCCGTCGGTCCCATGACCGTATGGCTGAACTCCAGGACCCTGATGCCGGCCAGCGGCGTTGCCGGCATCAGGCCGCCGCCCGGCGGCGGAACGCGTCGAGGCTGCCGGCGTGAATCAATTCGCCCGGCAATTGGTGCCCGACGATCTCTTCGGCCATGCGTCCGACCTCGATCAGCGCGTCAAGATCGACGCCGGTGTCGATGCCCATCTCTTCGCACAGCAGCACCAGTTCCTCGGTGCAGATGTTGCCGGCCGCTTTCGGCTGACCGGCGAAGGGGCATCCGCCGAGGCCGCCGACGGTCGAGTCGAACTGCGTCACCCCCATCTTCAGCCCGGCATGCGCGTTGGCGACCGCCAATCCGCGCGTGTCGTGCAGATGCAATGCAATCGGCACCTCCGGCCAGCGGCTGCGCACCTCGCCGAGCACGCGCTCGATGCGCATCGGCGTCGCCCACCCCATCGTGTCGGCGAGCGAGAAGTATTTGATCTCGGCGCCGGCCTCCTCGGCGATCGCGAGCCCGTCCTCCAGAGTCGAGACGACCTGCGCCGGCGCGATGTCGCCCTGGTAATTGCAGCCGAACGCCGCCATCACGCCGATGCGCGGCACCGCGACCCCGTTTTCGAGATGCAAGGCGGTCTGCTTCTTCATCGCCTCGACGTTTTCTTTGTGGCTGCGATGCAGGTTCTTCTGCGTGAACGCCTCGGACGCGGTCAGCGCGATCGAGCCGGTGATCGTCAATTTGTTGCGAAACACCAAGGCGCGGTTGAGGCCGCTCGCATTGAACCACAGCGCGGTGTAGTGCACGCCGTCCTTCGGCGTGAAGCCCGACACCACGTCTTCCGCATCCGCCCAGCCCGGAACGATGCGCGGGCTGACGAACGAGGCGGCCTGGATGTGATGCAGGCCGGTTTCGGCCAGAGCCTCGATCAATTTGATCTTGTCCGCGGTGCCGATCGGGCCGGGTTCGATTTGGAAACCCTCGCGCGGGCCTTCCTCATGGATGTCCACATGCTTCGGGAGATCGCTCATCGTGTCTTCGCCTTGTCAGCGATTGGGGAATGAGGGAGGTGCATCAAGCCCTGAAAATGCCGCCTGGTCCAGTCCGCAGTTTGCTCCCTGCGCTCCACATTTTCCCTCCCGGCGCCGTTGCGGAGCGTTACGGCTTCAGGAAATCGCGCACGCGCTCGATCTCCCCGATCGCGCCGAATTGCGAGCCGATCAGGATCTCCTCGAAACCCAATTGCTCGACACGTTTGATGCGCCGGCGCGCCTCCTCCGGCGAACAGATGAAATTGACCGACGCCGCCTTCGCCAATTCTGCGGATTGGGGACGCTCGGCGAGGTCGATCGAGCAGTTGGCGAGGACGGCATTGGTCCCGCCGGCCTCGCGATAGATCTTCATGCCGTGTTCGAGATCGTCCCAGCTGCTGAACCGACCGGACGGGGTCCAGCCCTGGGCCTCTTTGGCGGCGTAGGTGATCCAGCGCGGGCTGCGCCAGGCGCCGATCAGGATCGGCGGCCCGCCCTTGCATCCGGGCCAGGTCGACAATGTGCCGCCATTGACCGGCTCGCCGTTCCACACGCGACGCAGGATTTCGAGATCGTTTTTGAAGGTGCGAAAACGGTGATCGTAATCGTAGCCGAGCAGCGTGAAATCGTCGCGCGTCGAGCCGCTGCCGGCGCCGAGGATCAGGCGGTTGTTCGACATCGCCTGAAGCGATTGCACCCGATGGGCAAGCTCGATCGGGTTGCGCAACGGGAGTTGCAATACGGCGATCCCGAGTTCGACCCGCCGCGTCACCGCGGCGAGCGCCGTCAGGACCTGGAGCGAATCCAGCGTGGGCCGGCCGCGGCCCAGCGAATCCCCGATCCAGATCCCGGGAAACCCTCTGGCCTCGACCTCGCGGGCAAAATCGATGATGCGATCCATCAAGCCGCTGTCGGGGTTCGCCCCGGGGCTGATCCGGATCATCGTGCTGACGCGCATGTGCCCTCTCCTCTCATGGCGGACGATCGCGAAGAGCGTAAATTCAGAGGCAGGGAAGCCTGATGCCGCCTCAACCGCGCAGTTGGCGGATGTGGCCGGCCCACTTGTCCAATATCGGCAGGATGTCGTCGCGGGCTTCCGACATCAGGCTGACGTTGACCCGGGCCGCGCCGAGGTCACGGAACCGTTTCAGCGCGTCGAGATCGTCGGGGGCGCCGCCAATCGTGACCGGCAGAGAGGCAGGATCGCGCCCGGCCTCCTGCGCCATCCTGCGGAACGCCGGCAGATAGTCCTCGGGATTTCCGCTTGCGGCGTTCGGGTACCAGCCGTCGCCGTAGCGAATCGCGCGCCGCGCCGCCCACGGAAAGGCGCCGCCGAGAATGACCGGCGGATGCGGTTTCTGCACCGGTTTCGGCCAGGTCATGATCGTATCGAAATTGACAAGCTCGCCGTGGTATTCCGGTTTCGTCTCGGTCCAGATCGCCTTCATGGCCGCGATCTGCTCGCGCATCTTTTTCATACGGGTGGCAAAGACGGTGCCGTGGTTCTCGATTTCTTCCTGGTTCCATCCGCCGCCGATGCCAAACAGGAAACGCCCACCCGAGAGCTGATCGAGCGAGGCGACAAGCTTGGCGGTCTGGATCGTGTCGCGCTGGATCACGAGGCAGATGCCGGTCGCGATTTTGAGCCATTTGGTCGCGCAAGCGGCGGCGGTCAGGGTGACGAACGGGTCCATCACGTCGTAATAGCGCTTGCCCAGCTCGCTGTCGGCCCGCGTGCGGCGCGGCACCGGGATGTGCGAATGCTCGGCGGCCCATAGCGAATCGAAGCCGCGCTCCTCCAGGGCGACCGCCAGCTCGGCCGGGGTGATCGAGTAATCGGTGAAAAAGATCGAGACGCCGAATTCCATGGGGCCCTCCCAGACCGCACGTGAAGACCGATGCTAAGCGGGCCTATAGGGGCCGATCAACAGATCGCAGCGTTGAATCTCAGCGGCAGGATGATTCGTGATGCGAGAGGACCCCGTGGCTGGCGCGTCTCCTATCGTAGCGGACGCGGCGCAGCTCGCGGGGCCGTCAGAACCCTCAATACCGAACGGAATGGCCATCCGCTGACCAATCTATGCATGGCTGCTTAGCGGCGGGTCGATGTCCGGCGCGCGGGCGGGATGCGCTGCCTCGCCTTGCGTTACCGCCCGAGCGTGAAAACGGGTCTTGATCGACAATAGTGGTGGTCATCCGTACCGCCGAGACGTAGCGCGTCGTATCATGCTAAGGTCGTTCGTCGGACGCCCATTCTGGACGCCTTCTGCACCTTTTGCCGGCGCACCGCGCAGGGTGCGGCGGATCGCACCGCTAAAGCGCGTTAAGTCCGGCCTGGCCTTCGAGCGACCGAGGCGGCCGCGGACAGCCCCAGGCGGGGAGCGTCATGGAAGAGACAGCATCGCCCCGCGCACCCGAGAGCGCCTCCCCGGCACCGGCGGCGCGACAGGAGCTGCGGGTTGGACGGGCGCCGCTGCGGCGGCTCCGCGCGCCGCGGGGGCTGGTCCTGCGGCTTGCTATATTGGCAGTGGCGGGCGCGATCGTCGTTCTGTTCACGACTCAGTGGAACCGCTGGATCGGCGACAGCGTCCGGCAGCAGACCGACGACGCCTATATCCGCGGCGACCTCACTCCGCTCAGCGCCCAGGTTGACGGGGACGTGCAGCGCGTCGCGGTCGACGACTTCCAAGAGGTCAAGAAGGGCGACCTGCTGGTGCAGATCGACGATGCCGACTACACGGCGCGCGTCGCGCAGGCCGAAGCGGCCCTCCTCGGCGCTCAGGCCGCGATCGCCAACATCAAGGCCCGAAAAGCGACGCAAAAGGCCCAGGTGGCCGAGGCGGAGGACGCGATCCGCGCCACCGCAGCCGATGTCCAGCAGACCCATGAAGAGGCGGTGCGCCAGCGCGCCCTGCTCGCCGCTACCTTCGGCACTCGGCAAAAGGTCGAGCAGGCGGACGCCGCGGCCCGGCGCTTTGCGGCGACCTTGGCGCGCGACCAGGCCGCGCTTGCCGCCCAGCAGCGCGACCTGGCGGTGCTCGACACGCAAGAGTCGGGATTGCGCGCCGACGTGAAGGCCAAGAAGGCGGCGCTCGACCTCGCCAGGATCGCTCTCGGCTACACCCGCATCACCGCGCCGGTCAGCGGCGAGGTCAGCGAGCGCGGCGTGCAGGCCGGACAATATGTCCATGCCGGGGCCCAGGTGATCGCGATCGTGCCGCTCAACAACGTCTGGGTCATCGCCAACTACCTGGAAACCCAGCTCACCCACGTCGCGATCGGCCAGAAGGCGGAAGTCCGCGTCGACAGCTTTCCGGGCGTCGTCATCAAGGCCCGCGTCGACAGCATCGCGCCGGCAAGCGGCGCGCAGTTCAGCCTGCTGCCGCCCGACAATGCGACCGGCAACTTCACCAAGGTCGTGCAGCGCATTCCGGTCAAGTTGCGGCTCGACCCCGACAACCCGCTCAGGGGCAGATTGCGCCCCGGCATGTCGGTCGAGGCGACGATCCTGACGGACAGCAAGCCGGCCGCGCGATGACGATCGCCGCCGGCATCGCCGCCGCCACGGCACTGCCTTTCGCGCTGCGCGGGCGCTGCGAGCGCCCGGTCATGGGCTGTGCGGCGGTGCTGGTCGGCGCGGTCGTCTCGACTCTCAACGCCCGGATCACCACCTTCGGCCTTGCCGACATCCGCGGCGGGCTCGGCCTCGGCGTCGACGAGGGGTCGTGGATCGCCACCGTGTTCTTCGCCGCGCAGATGGCGGTGACCCCGGCCGCTGCGTGGATGAGCACCGTCCTCAGCACACGGCGGGTGCTGCTGTGGACCGGCACGGTCTTTGCCGCGCTGTCGATCCTGCCCCCCTTCCTCCACGACTATGATACCCTCATTGCCGTGCAATTCGTCCGCGGGCTCGCGGTGGGCGCCTTCATTCCCGCCGCCCTCGGTTTCATCCTCAGGAGCCTCGCGCCGCAATGGTGGATCTGGGGCATCGCGGCCTATGCCTTCCGCTTTGTCTTCTCGCAGAACATCGGCGGCGCGATCGAAGGGTTCTATGCCGACACCGGGCATTGGCAATGGATCTTTTGGCAGAACACGGCGCTGACGCCGGTGATGACGATCCTTGCCGCGATCGCGATGCCGCGCCGGCCGATCGACCGCGAGCTGTGGCATCGCACCGACTGGATGGGCATTGTCTATTCCGGCGTCGGCTTCGCCCTCCTCTATGCCGGGCTCGACCAGGGCAACCGCCTCGACTGGCTCAATTCCGGCGCCGTCTCCGGCCTGCTCCTCGCCGGCGCATTGCTGGTCGCCGCTTTCGCCATCCATGAAAGCCGCGCCGCATACCCGCTCATCCACCTGCGCGTCCTGGCCCAATCGAGCGTCTCGGTGCTGGTGGGGATCTTCGGCTTCGGCGTCATGGCGACATCGTTCGTGCTGCCAAGCTACCTGACGGCGGTGCAGGGCTTGCGCGCCTTGCAGATCAGCGACGCACTCTACTGGGTCGCCCTGCCGCAAATCGTGCTGGTGCCGCTCGTCGCCCTGTTGGTGCAGCGGATCGATGCCCGCCTGCTCTTGACGCTCGGATTTGCCGTGATCGCGGTCGGCAGCTGGCTCGACACCGGCCTCACACATGACTGGGCGAGCGGCAATTTCGTGCCCTCCGCGGCGGTCGAGGCGGTCGGCCTCGCGCTCGCAATCACCGCCCTTATCACCTATGCGATCGCCAATATCACGCCGCCGCAAGCCGCGGCGATCGCTGCGACGATCCAGATCGCGCGGCTCCTCGGGAGCGAACTCGGCAACGCGCTGATGCAGACCTTTGTGCGGGTGCGCGAGCAGGTTTATTCGAACCTGATCGGTCTGCACCTGGTTGCCGGCTCGCCGGCGGCGGAGCACGCGACGGCGCTTCTGTCCGGCCCCTATGTCAACCGCGCGGTGGGCGCCGGCAATGCGCCGCTCCAGGGTGTCGGCGTGCTCGCCGGACTGGTGCGGCGCGAGGCCTACGTGCTGGCCGACATCGACGCCTTCTGGCTGATCGCCTGGGTGGCGGTCGCCGGCATCCTGCTCGTGCTGTTGCTGCGCCGCCCGCCGCCCAACCCCCTGACCCCGCCGCGCGTCGCCGTGAGCGGGCAATGACCGCCGCCATTGAAGGAGATCCGATGAAAGCCGTTCGGATTCCCCCCTTCGATGGCGTCGAGGCGCTTGACTTCAGGGACGCCGTGTTGGCGGGCCGCTCCACCGGGCGGCGAAGCAGCGCGCCACCTCGGCCGCCACGGAACGAACCCGTTTGAGGGTCGCCCGTCATCGACAAGGGAGGTTAAACCATGAAGATCGTCGTCATCGGCGGCACCGGCCTGATCGGCTCGAAAACCGTCGCCATTCTGCGCCAGGACGGCCACGAGGTCGTCGCCGGCTCGCCCAAAACCGGCATCGACAGCATCACCGGCGAGGGGCTTAAAGAGGCCATGTCCGGCGCGCAGGTGGTGATCGACCTCACCAACTCGCCCTCATTTGAAGACAGGGCGGTGCTGGAATTCTTCGAGACTTCCGGGCGCAACCTTCTCCCGGCGGAGGCCGCAGCGGGCGTCCGGCACCACGTCGCGCTGTCCATCGTTGCCATCGACCGGACCGACAATGGCTATTTTCGCGCCAAGGTCGCCCAGGAGAAACTGATCGAGGCCTCCGGCATCCCCTACACCATTATCCGCGCGACCCAGTTCCTGGAATTCCTCGGCGGCATCGCCGCTTCAAGCGCGGATGGAAACATCGTCAGGCTTCCGCCCGTCCTGTTCCAGCCCATCGCGGCGGACGACGTTGCTTCGATCATCGCCGAGGTGGCGCTCGCGGCGCCGCGAAACGGCATCGTCGAGATCGCCGGCCCGGAACGAGCGCCGTTCAACGAAATCGTCGCCCGCTACCTGAGGGCGGTCGGCGACCCGCGTCAGGTCGTGCGCGACCCCGACGCCCGATATTGGGGCGGCCGGGTCGAGGAGCACTCGCTCGTGCCGTTGGGCGAGGCGCGCCTCGGCCGCATCGGTCTCGACGAATGGCTCCGCCGCGCACAGGCAGGAGCCTGATCCCGCATCTTCTCTTCTCAGTCAGTCAACTCGCGTACCATCTCGAACTCGGTGAGGGTGGGATCGTGCGCGACGCTTCTTGTAGCGCCGGTCGGCTGAAAACCGCATCGGCGATAGAGCGCGATGGCAGCATCATTATTGGATGTGACCCAGAGAGCGAGACAAGCCGCTCGACGCGCCCGAGCCCAGGCGACGACGCTCTCGACCAGCGCGAAGCCAATGCCGAACCGGCGCGCCGTGCCGTCAACAAACATGCCGACCAGTGTTGGCCTTGATGTCCACGAGTGGTCCGGGGCTTCGGCGAGCCCGGTCGCCATGCCCACCCATCGCTCGTCCCTTTCGGCAATGAATGTCACACGATCACCACCCGCCGCCCCACCGGCGGCTCTCTCATGCCAGACGTGCTCAGGGAACGCCTCCTCGCGGGCGAGTGTGGATCCGAAAGCTGTAGGGGCGTCCGCGAGGGCGTGAAGTCGCAGCGCTCGTAACCGAAGCCCCTCGTCAGGACGTATTTCCCGGATTTTCAAGCTCATGGGCCTGTACAGTCCTCTCACCGATGGCGCGCTTCGATTGTGCGGATCACCGGGTCCATATATTGGCGCAATGCTCGGCCGAAAGAAGAGTCCTGTGCAATCGCTCCGATGCCGCATTGAGCCATGCACCGAAGCTATCTCGGGCCCATCTGCACGAGCGCATCAGGAGGACCTTCACCGCCTGGGCGCACGGCAGCAACGGCCGCTTCGGGGCAGGAAAAGCCGTTCAAGATGCGAAGGAAGAACGGCAAGGGAGAGTCACGAACAGACCTTCAGAATTTGGTCCGAATTCGTTGAGTGAGTACCGATGTCCCTGTGCAGAAACCAAAGTCCTGCATAACGTTTCCTTGCTGCTGCCTTGCAGCAGAGATTGCCATCCTCACTCCTTTCGCTCAATTCCGCCAATCTCAAGGGCGCTCAGACAATGCTCATATTCTCTCTTTTGGCGTTCATTCCGGTCGCGTTTCCCGAGCTTTGGCCACACGCGCAGGCTTCTCTGCGGTGAGAAGACGGGCGGCCCTCTCATCTCGTCCGGCTGCCTGTCAGTGCGCCGGGCTCAAGTGCAACATCGTGGAACGACGGCGGATGTCCGCCGAACCAACCCAAGAGATCGGCACCGCCCGGTATTTCGCTGAGCACCTCTAATCGGACCGCGATATCCCTCGCGTTGGATATTGTACGATCCATGTCAAGCCTCCACAAAGGTCGTGGGAGCGAAAATAACTGGGCGCCATCAACAGAACCTTTGAGGAGGCTTCCGCTTCCCGGATCGAGACCACTGCCTCAGCGACATCGAGCCGCTAGTCAGTCGCTTTGGCACGCCGCTCCGTCTCATCGATGCGGGTTCGCCCCGATGATTGCGGGTTGAGCGCAAATAATGAGTCCGGCTCAATCCCTCTCGCCCCCTATCTTCACCCACCGCTCGCGAGCGATAATGCGGCTCTGCTTGCCATCGAGATTGCGGTTGTGACGCCCATCATCCGCGAATCGACCGCGTTATACCAAATCTTGATGAAGACAACCCTTATAACTGGAAATCGTCATGCCCGGCCTTGTGCCGGGCATCCACGCCTTTGCTATAGCCTCCGGCGTCTATTTCAGGCACGTGGATGGCCGGGTCAAGCCCAGCCATGACGTCTCTAATTGATTTAAGGGTTCTACTCATCGGGATCTGGTATTAGACGGCAAACCCCGACCCAGCGCTTTGACATGATCGGTCCAGAAGACCGCAGTATGCGGCGGCCGATGATCCGCTGAACTTCACCCCTCGGCGGGTATCGGTGTCATCTTCGCTCTTTCCAGCCACTCCGCGGCCGCCGTGTGATCGTCGATCCCGTCATGTCGCCCGAGCAAGATAGCTTCGTCGAGAATGGCGACGGCCATTTCCCAGATTTTTCGGTCCATGTCCGGGCCGAGCTTGTTCCGGAACGAACGGGCGGCAGCTTTAGCCGCAGCGGCGCAGGGAGAGCCAATCCGAAAGTCTCGATACAAGCAACGGCGGCTAGCATGCAGAACCTCTCTCGCACACTCCAGGGGCAGCACGGCCCTTGCCTTCGCCATCACCGATGAAACCTGGCGCAGAGATCGCACCGTACGGCATTTCGCTGCGACTGCCGGCTTGTGCCAGACCTCCTCATACTCGGCCGCAACAATGCGGCGAGTGGTTTCGATGACGATGAATTCGGCACGCTCCGCCTCAATCCAGGGGGAATCCGACGTCCCGGGAAGCCGGGTGACAAACAGTATCAGAAACTCGTTTCGTACCCTATGCAGCATCAAATCGTTCAGGTAAATCGCGTAGTCAGAAATCGGGCGGGAGAAGCAGTCCGGCAGACACGAAACATCCTTGACCGCCCGGTATTCGAAACCGGCGGCAATAACTGCGGCTTCGTTCACGCAAATATTCCCGTCCTTGTTCGGCTGCTTATGCATCCCTCTGGCCAGACGGAATTTCGCAATCTTCTGGAAATCGAACGGCATTGACGACTCCACAGTTTGAGTGGTCTGTTACCGGGACGTGTGCGGTCGCAGCGAGGCCCGTGACTTAAGCTATTTCAAGGGCAAATGACCATGATCTGTAAAGCCCGCGGTATGGCAGGCGCGCCGCCATTCTCCGATCGACGGGCGGGTTGGCAAATCTACCCTGAAACGGCGGCAAAGGAGATGCGCCGGTTATTAGCATCGGCAGGGCCTGTCATGCCTCCAATGCGCCGCGCAGGATCTCACGCGCCGGCGGGCTGCCGTCAAGCGACCGCACAGTCCGGCGCCTGATCTTCCAGCCCGCCGCGGTGCGCACGAACTCCCAGCGGTTGGCCGCGACGCGGTGCACATGAAAGCCCTGCGACGATCCGTGATTGGAAACCTCGAAGACCGGTCCGACGCGGTCCGGCACGAGGATCTGTATGTAAGAGATCGCGAATGCGGTGTCACCCGTGACCCGCACATAGGGCAAGCCGACAAAATGCGCGATCCCCTGCTCGATCGCGCGGTGGTGCTCGGCGCTCGTCGACGTTCCGGCGATCGCTGCTGGCCCGGTCGGCCGCGAGAAATCGGCGCCGCGGTCGAAGACGCCGTCCTCAGTCCACACAGAAGCAGTGTACTCGCCGGCGCCGGTGTCAGCGCTTGGCGGATGGGTGGCGATCAAGTTGTAGATTTCCAGTCGGTCCTCGATCAGGCGGAGTCGCTGCTCGAGCGTGCCGCCGTCGCTGCTACGGGCTGCCATCTCGTCTCTCCTATAGAGACGGCTCAACTACACCCAAACCGTCTCTATAAAGTCATCTAACGTGGGAAAGAACTGAAGCTCTCTATAGGGCAGATGATCGTAAATCCACCACGCCATTTTGCAAGAAACGTTCTCAATGACTCTGCTAGGAGTCAGCCTATATGAGATTCCGATTCTCCAGCTGCTTCGAGCACGGCTGCGCGCCATTCGCGCTTCACGGGCAGGATCGGCGGCATCGGCGCGGCCTCAGGCTCTGCCGTCGGCTCCGCAACAATGTTCTTCTCGGATCGCGAGGCCTTGCGCATGAACAGGTTGTAGAGCAGCCATTGGGAACGATGCCGTGGACCGCGTAGCGGGAAGCGGCCGGCGATCGAGGAGGCCGAATAGAAGCGCCGGTATGCCTCGCCGCCACCGACACGCAGCGCGTCCGCCGACATCCGCGCCGGGCGATAGACGACCTGGCCCTGATCGTACATCGTCCAGTCGAAGGAGATGATGCGGTCCGCCCGCTTCATCTCGTACCAGGTCAGCGTGCCGGGATAGGGCGTCAATGTCGAATAGGCGCAGGCGTCGTATCCGGCAGCGATGTTGAAATCGGCGGTCTCTTTAAAGACTGACGCATCATCGCCGTCGAAGCCGAAGATGAACAGGCCGAATACCATGATCCCGTAGGAATGCACCTTCTCGACCAGAGCAGCGAAATTTTCCGGCCGGTTGACGTGCTTGTGTACACTCCTGAGCGTATCGCGCGAGATCGATTCAAAGCCGATGCTCAGCATCGTACAGCCGCTTGCGGCGGCCAGTTCGAGCATGCGGTCGTCCTGCGCGAGCTTGGAGGTGACGCCGGCCTGCCAATGGATGTTGCGTCCCTTCAGGGCCCGCATCACCTCCTTCGGGCGCTCGGGCGTGCCGAAAAAATCGGCGTCATTGATCGAGATGGTGCGCGACCCGCAGTTCTCCATTTCGCGGATCACCTCATCGACCGGCCGATAGCGGAATTTGAGGCCGTTCATCAGCGGCTCGGCGCAGAAGGTGCAGCCTTGATGGCAGCCGCGCGAGGTCTGGACGAAGGTGCAATTGACGTAGCGGTTCTTCTTCAACAGATCGTAGCGCGGCATCGGCAGCCCGACCATCGGATGCAGCCTGTCCGACTTGTAGGTTCCGCGCATGGCCCCGTGTTCGAGATCATCGAGCAATTTGTCGATCACCAGTTCGGCCTCACCGACGACGACGGCATCGCAATGCCGCAGCGCTTCTTGGGGCATGAAGCTCGGATGCACGCCGCCCATGGCGACAGGCACGCCCTTGGCGCGAAATTGGTCGGCAATTTCATAACCGCGGTTGACGTAACTCGTCATCGCGGAAATCCCGACGAGGTCTGCCTTCACATCAAAATCAATGGGCTCGATGTTCTCGTCGGTGAGCACCACTTCGTATCGCTCGCGCGGGATGGATGCGGCGACCGCGAGCAATCCGGCCAGCGGAGAATAGAGCGCCCGGTTCAGGTACACCGGACGGGTCGTCAGCGAATCGGTTTTGGGATTAATGAGATGGATAATGCGCGAGCGCACCGGATCCTCCCAACACAGCTCGGCCTCGAGGTAGACGCTGTCACTTTAAGGAAGGTTCCCGCGCCTCGCCGGATATCTATCTCATCGCAGTGCGGCTTTAAGCTGCTGGCGCGGATAGGCTTTGTTTTATGATCTACTTCCGCCTCAGCGTCTTGCCTAACTTGAACACCAGTGTTCTGACTGCGTGATATCTATAAGAGCCTGTTTGAGTGAGGCAAGTGGCGGAATGCGCTCCGCTTCGCTACGCTTTTCCGCCCTACAACCGTTCTCGACGCGCATGAAGCGCAGGGCGGAAGAGCGCAGCGTATTCCGCCGGCTTTACGGCACGACGGCGACTCAAACAGGCTCTAAGATATTACATGATAGAGACTTGAGATTCGGACGAGGCTCACCGGCAATCAGATGACCGAAGCCGTGCAATTGGCCGATCGGCTGGCTGGCGAGGCCGAAGCCCCGCGCCGGCAACTGGCGGACCACCAGGCCTTGCAAGCCGAACGCCAAGCCCTCAAAGCGCGTTTGGCTGACAGCCCGTTTTGAAAGTCATGAGGCGGGCAGTCGTCTGCGATTGGGATGAGCGAGGCGGTGGAGCATGAGGCGGATCGCGGCCAAGGTGACCATTGCCTCGGAGACCTCGGGCAGCGTCTGGTAGTCCTTGGACA
>DATFCQ010000052.1:0-10850 GCA_035252905.1 Allostellaceae bacterium
GCTTCGGTGGTCTTGACGCTCTGGCTGTCGAGGATCGCGGCCGTCGGGCTGGCCGCGCGGCCGACCCGCTCGCGGTCGGCCATGACCAGGGCATGATTGATCCTCTCGAACATGCCGTTGCCGCGCCAAGTGGCAAACCACCGATAGGCCGTGCCCCAGGGCGGCCAATCGGACGGCAGCAGGCGCCAAGCGATGCCGCCGCGCAGCACATAGAAGATCGCGTTGACGATCTCGCGCATCGGCCAGGCGCGTGGCCGTCCGGTTGTCTTGGGCGGCGGCAGGTAGGGCTTGATCACACACCATTCCGCTGCGGTCAGATCGGTTTGGTAGCGTACCGCGGGGCGGCTATAGTATTGGCGGGTGGCCGGGGTCCACATATGACGCTCCAAGCTGGCTGGTAACCGCTTGGAACCATATCACCTTGGCCACTCACCTTCCTTTCGAAACGGGCTCTGAGATATCGGGGCTGTTGCGGGTATTTTCGCGCGCTTCCGGCGGTCGCTGCGCTTACCGCTGCATCGGACGGTGTCGCTGCCGCTATCATGCGCGACCAAGCGCGACGACCGCAGCGATCGGAATGTCGGAATGATAGTGTCGCAGATCCGGCCGGCTGCGAGAAAACTGCATTACGCCTGGATCATCGTCGCCGTCACCTTTGTGGCGGTGGTCGCGACCGCAGGCGTGCGGGCGACGCCGAGCGTCCTGATCGTGCCGCTCGAAAGGGAGTTCCACTGGTCGCGGGCGACGATCTCCTTTGCCGTCGGCATCAATCTGCTGCTCTACGGGGCGGTCGGTCCGTTTGCCGCAGCGGTGATGGACCGCTTCGGCGCGCGCCGCACAATGGTCCTGGCATTGGCGGCGACCGCCGCGGGGTCGCGCTGACCCCGGCGATGCGCGAGCTTTGGCCGCTCGTCCTGTTGTGAGGCGTCGTCGGCCTCGCCACCGGGTTTGTCGGCGCCTACCTCGCGGCCTTATCGCCGCGCGCTGGTTCCGCGAGCGCGAGGGGCTCGTCGTCGGCATCCTGACCGCGGCCAACGCGGCCGGTCAGCTCGTCTTTCTGCCGACGATGGCGCATCTCGCCACCCATGCCGGCTGGCGGATCATGTCCCTCGTCCTGGCGGCAACCGTCGTCGCCATCCCGCCGGTCCTCGCTCTGTTGATGCGCGACCGGCCGGAGGATCTCGGCCTGGCGCGTTACGGCGACAGGATCGGAGCGAGGCCGGTTGCCCCGCCTGCGGGCAATCCGGCCGCGGTGGCGTTCCGCGCGCTCGCGACCGGCGTGCGCTCGCGCGATTTCGGCTGATCGCCGGCGGCTATTTTGTCTGCGGCGCAACCACCAACGGCCTGATCGGCACGCATCTGATCCCGGCCTGCGTTGATCATGGCCTCTCCGAGGTCGCCGGCACAGGTCTGCTCGCCGCTACCGGGGTCTTCGCCCTGCTGGGCGGGACGATCGCAGGCTGGCTCAGCGACCGCCGGGACAACCGGCTGCTCTTGTGCAGCTATTACGGATTGCGGAGCCTGTCGCTGCTCTACCTGCCCTTTGCCTTCAATATGCCGTTTTACGGCCTGTCGATCTTCAGCGTCCTCTACGGGCTGGATTGGATCGCCAGCGCGCCGCCGACGGTGCGCCTTCTGAGCGGCGTGTCGGCGCCGAGAGGATCGGCATCATGGTTGCGTGGATCACCGTGGTCCACCAGATCGGCAGCGCCTCGGCGGCTTATTTTGCCGGTCTGCTGCGGATCGATTTCGGCACCTATTTCGAGGCCTTCTTCCTGGCCGGGATCTTGCTGATCGCAGTGGCCGTCATGATGCTGTTCATCGACCCCGGCCGCAGCGGACGCGAGCGGGAGATTGCGCCGGCCGCGGCGATCTGATCCCGGCGATACCGGAGGCCGCGCATCCGACGATGCACGCAGGCACGCCGGCGCGCTCCGCCGGACCCGCAGGACTGCCTCTCGGATAAACCACACGATTGCAGTATTCCGCTTATTTCGGGAGCGAGATCACAATATATTGTAGCATGCGCGCCTGACCAAACAGCATTAGAGCTGAACAGGCGTGGCAATACTGTTCCAGAAGGCAAGTCTCGTTTCCGCTGCAATCTTTGTAATTTCCACAATTCCGGCGGCCTCTATGGCGGCCATGCCGGGCGCATCGGCACCTGATCTGTTGGGCATGCCCGTCGAGTTTTATCTCTTCGGGGCGATGCTCCTCGGCATCGCGTTCCTTCATCGGCATGCGCTTGCCGTCGCAAGTGTCGGGTTGACTGCAATTCTCGCTTACGAGGGCTGGGTGAGCGGCTTCCCGACCGGCTTCGGCCTGGCGGCGCTGGGTGCGCATTTCGGCCGCGAATGGATGACCCTGGTCAATCTTTTGCTGCTGCTCGTCGGTTTCGCGGTCCTGTCCAGTCAGTTCGAGCTGAGCAACATGCCGAGCAGAATACCGGCTCTGCTGCCCGACAATTGGAGCGGCGGCCTGGTTTTGCTGGCGATCGTGTTTGTGCTCTCCGGTTTTCTCGACAATATCGCTGCGGCCGTTATCGGTGGGGCGATGGCGCGGCACGTGTATGCGGGACAGGTTCGCATCGGCTATCTGGCGGCAATCGTCGCGGCGGCGAATGCCGGGGGCGCGGGCAGCGTGATCGGCGACACCACGACCACGCTCATGTGGCTGAAAGGGATCTCGCCGCTGGCTGTACTGCCGGCCTACATGGCGGCCCTGGCATCTTTCCTGGTGATCGCCCCGCTCGCGGCGGCGGCGCAGCAGCGGCATCACGCGATCCTGCGCCACGGCGAATTCGGGCGCCCGATCGCCTGGCGCAGGGCGGCGATCGTCGGCTTTGTGCTGCTGAGCGCTGTGGTCGCCAATCTGACGGCAAACCTGCTCGGCAGCGGCGAAGAGACCGGACCTTGGCTCGGTCTTGCCATTTGGGTCGCTCTGATCGCAACCGCCCCATTTGCCAAGCCGGACTGGTCGGCGATCAGACCCGGCGTCAAGGGCGCTCTGTTTCTGGTCGCCCTCGTCGCGTCGGCTTCGCTGATGCCGGTCACTGCACTGCCGCCGCCTTCGGCGGCCGGCACCCTGGGCCTCGGCTTCCTCTCCGCGGTGTTCGACAACATTCCGCTGACGGCGCTCGCGCTTGAGCAGGGGGGCTACGACTGGGCGCTGCTTGCGTTCGCCGTCGGCTTTGGCGGATCGATGACGTGGTTCGGATCGTCTGCCGGGGTGGCGTTGACCAACCTGTTCCCGGAGGGCCGCTCCGCTATCCGCTGGCTCCGCGAGGGGTGGTACATCCCCCTCGGCTATCTCGCCGGCTTTGGCGCCATGAGCGCCTTGGGACTATGACGCCGCGCCGCGCGTCCGCTGTGGGGATGTCAGATGCATCTGTGCCGACCGCGGCTCATCGAAGGCGCCATTTTCCTGAAATCCCGATTGCACGATATCCCGTTTTCTTGAAACCCCGAAATCCTGAACATATTACCGCCGAGGCCGCTTGCGTTCGTCCTGAACGTCCTTCTCATGGATGTTAAAACCTTGGTTGCGAAGGGCGATAAGGATCTGGTTTCTGATGGTGACGCCGGTTTCCGCGTAACGGAGGCGCAGCTGCTGCATCACATAGTCAGGGACCTTGGTCGAGAGCGACATCTCCGGGGAGCGGCGCCTTGGCGGGGCTTGCTCCCGTTCATCCGGCCGGTGCGGCAGCGTCTCGGGATTTACGACGCGCACCCGCCCCTCCTGAACGCCGCGGACATAGGCGTCGTGGGTTTCGAATTGGGCGGCGGCGGTGAAACGAGGATCATCGGCGGCCACCCGTGGGGGCGTACGGCTCGGTTGTTTGGCCGGAGGCGACAGGTCGGGCGCCTGAAGCTGCGGGCGATTGGGTCGTGCCGACATGATGGCCCTCAGGCGGCGGCGACTGTGGCGGTCGCTGACTGGATCAACGTCATCATCTCTTCAAAAATGGAAATGAAATTCTTGGCCGCATTGGACTCTCGACCGTGCAGATGGGGGATATGGGCGCTATAGGTCATCTCTTTCCAAGCTGCCCGATCGCCGAATGCGGTGGCCAGGACGTGGGCTCCTATCCTCCTGTACTGCTCGCGGAGAAAGTTCTCGACCCGAGGCCGCACGGCACCGGCGCTCGTCCGCGCCAATAAGACGCCCCTGGCAATGGTGCGATTACTGATCTCAGCCGCATCAGCGGCCTGTCGCCACGTCTCGACGCCGCATTTACTACCCCGAACCCCAAATAGGTGGCATCGCTTTCTCGTTGACGCCGGATTTCCCTGTGTCCCATTGCGTCGGCGCGTTACGTAGTTGACGCTCGGATTAGTAAGGTCGATGCCGCTCATCTGTGACGGGACGATCACGAGGTCGGCGAGAGCCATGGCGACTTGCGTATCGTTCGTAGCGGCTCCCATCAGGTCAATGACGACATTGTCGTGCCGGGCGGCAAGCTCCCGCACGAGGGCGCTTACCCGACGCTCGCCCGTGGGAACAGCGACCTCGACGTGCTGCAATTCCGGTACACGCCGAAAGAATTCTCCGAGAGGCCTGTTCGAATCGAGATCGAGCGCCGCGACACTGCTTCCCCGCGCGACGAGCTCGGCGACCGTGCACATCGCGGCAGTGGTTTTGCCCGAACCGCCCTTCACCTGTGCGAAGGTGATTATGGCCGTGCAGGAGTCCCCCGCCTTGTGCACAATCCCGAAATCTCGGTTTCCCGACACGCTGCAATCACGCTACCGGGGGATCCTGTTTTCGGGCAAGACGCCGGAACAAGCAGAGGCTTTGCGCGGCTCGGAAGCTGGGGCAAGGTGAAACTGCCGGGACCGCGGACAGGCCGATTCTCCCGGAATCGGGAATCTTGAAATCCGGAAAGCAGGAAAGCCCGCAAGACCGAAACCCTGAAACGCGGCCGCGAATTGCGTGACATCCGTTGCCCGGGCCGGACGTGCATCGGCTGGATCGCGCCGGCTTTCCGGCGCGCTGCGGCCCCGGTGCGATGGCGGGAGCGCTTGGCGCGGGTATCGCCCTACCCCGGCCGGGCCGCGATCGGCTTGGGCCGTGCGAGCGCGGCGTCGAGTTCCTCGATCGTGCGGCCGCGGGTCTCGAACCCGATCAGCAGATAGGCGACGACCGCGAGCACGTACCAGACCGCAAAATAGTTGAAGCCGGGGACGATGCCGACGAGCGTCGCCTTTGGGCTGACGTAGTTCGAGGCGCCGATGATCACCGCCAGCCCGGCCGGGCCGATGAATTTTCCCAGATTGGATATGCCGTAGACGAGGCCGAAACCGCTGGCGCGCAGCGAAGCGGGCCACATCTCGGCCATGTAGGGATAGCTGATCGCCGAATTGCCGTTGCCGAAGAACCCCTGCAACAGCAACAAGGCGAAGAACATCGGCACCGCACCGATATAGTATGCATGCAGATAGCCGGCGAGCGAGGTCGCCGTCGCCGCCAATACGCAGCAGAGAGCGCCCGCGGATCGTCGCCCGATTTGGTCGGTGATCCACGAGCCGAAACCGCGGCCGACGATCTGGGTCAGGCTGATCCAGATCACCAGAAACGAGGCCTCGGCCGGTGTCACCCGCAATACCATGACGAGCAATGTGACCATCCACAGCCCCAGTCCCACCGCGCCGGTCTGGCTCAACCCGACCAGGGCTCCGGCAATGATGCTGCGCGGGTATTTGAACAATTCCAGCCACGCCGCTTTCTGCGGCGGCGATAGCGCGGTCGGCAGCAGAATCGCCTCGGGCCGGATTTGCAAAGCCCAGGCGAGCGAGCGCCGCGCCTCCTCGATCCGGCCGCGGCCGATCAGCCAGCGCGGCGATTCCGGGACCCACACGCGAATCAGAAAGGCCAGGAGCGCCGGCAACAGGCCGAGCGTGAACAGCCCCCGCCAGCCGACGACCCCGCCGAGATAGGCGGCAAAGGTCGCCGCCAATAACCCGCCGCCCGGCACCAGGGCGATCGACAGCCCGCTGAGCCAGCCGCGCTTTGCGGCCGGCACGAACTCCTGCAGGAGCGGCATGTCGACCGCGGCGACGCCGACAACCCCGAAGCCGACGATGAACCGCATCACGGCCAGATAAACCCATCCGTGATCCGGCGTCAGCGCCATCGCGCCGGTGGCGAACGAAAACGTCAGGATTGTGATTAGGAATACCTTGCGGCGGCCGATCTTGTCGCCAAGCCAGCCGAAGAAGATGGCTCCCGGGACCGCCGCCACGCCCGACGAAAACAGGATCAGTGCCGACTGTCCGTAGGTCAGATGCCAGTCCTGCACAAAGAAGGCGAGGACAAAGCCGATCAGCAGGAAGTCGAAAAAGTCGAGCATGATCGATAGGATCACCGCCGTGAAAATCTTCCACTGATTGATCGTGAGCGACTGTTGTTGATCGAGCAGCTCAATCACGGCGCTCTCCCGTTCGTCCCGCGGCCGAGGGGCATGCGCCCGGTGCGGCGGGTATCATTATCGGTGCTTACGGCGAGCGTACCGCGCCGGCCCGAGCCGGGCAACCGCGGTCTCGGTAGGGGGATGAGGAGAGCCGGTTGACCATGTAAGCCTGATTGCCTCGCAGAAAGAATTGCTCCCGCTAGCTTCACGGCCGGCCTCGAACTAACCTAACATTCGATGCCGACCAACAAAGGGGGCCGATCCATGGGCGCCGGCGAGCTTGCCGACGAGTTTGGCATTCCGGGTCTGTTGCGGTTCGAGGACACGCCGGAAGGGCTCGTCAAGGCGATCCTGACCCCGCCAGGCGCGGAGGCCGACCTGTACCTCCAGGGCGCGCAATTGACCCATTGGGGAATTGCCGGCGAGAAGCCGGTCTTGTTCACCAGCAGCCGGAGCGCCTTCGCGCCCGGTCGGGCGATCCGCGGGGGCGTCCCGATCGTGTTTCCGTGGTTCGGTCCGCACCCGACCGACACAGCGGCGCCGCAGCATGGTTTCGCGCGCGTGGCGCCCTGGCATGTGCACTGGGTCCGCCGGAGCGGACCCGGCGAGGTGCAGATGATGCTGTGCCTCGATTCCGACGATGTCGGCCGCCCGGCCGCCTGGCCCGAAGGCTTCCGCATCCTGTATGCCGTCACCGTCGGGCGCCGGTTGTGGCTCGACCTGATAGTCGACAACCGCTCCGATCACGCGATCACGTTTGAATGCGCGCTGCACAGCTATTTCGCGGTGTCGGACATCGGCGCGGTGTCGCTGGCCGGGCTCGGCGGGCAATCCTTGATCGACAAGGTCGACGGCGGCCGGCGCAAGCGCCAGGACACCGGCCCGATGCGTTTCGCCGGCCCGATCGACAGCGTCTACCTGTCGACCCCGGACCGCTGTACGATCCGCGATCCCTTGTGGGGTCGGCGCATCGAGATCACCAAGCGCGGGGCGGCCTCGACGATCGTCTGGAACCCATGGCGGGCGATGGCGGATCTCGGCGAGGCCGACTGGAAATCGATGCTGTGCGTCGAAACCGGCAATGTCGCCGACAATGCAATCCGGCTTCCGCCCGGCGGCCCCCAGCTATTGATGTCGACCTTGATCGAGGTCGGCCCGGAAGCGTCCTGATCGCGCCGCGAGCCTTCGTCAATCTGCCGGGGCGCGCGGCGTCTACAGAGAGGCGGTCCCCCCGGAAGCCTGCCGCGCCGCGAATGCCGCCTCCCAATTGCGCCCGTCAAAGAAGCGGCTCGGCTTCAGCGCTGCGGCGTCGACGTCGTCGAGGCAGCGCGCATTGACGCTAATCTTGTCGGGGTCGGAGCGCGGTACGTAAAAGGCATGGATACCGCAATGACGGCAGAAGGTGTGCTTCGCGGTCCCGGTGTTGAACCGATAGGTCGTCAGCTCCGCCTCGCCGCTCAGCAGTTCGAACCGGTCCGGCGGCACGGGGAGGTGCAGGATGCCCTTTTTTGTGCAGATCGAGCAGTTGCATTCGCCGATCGTGCCGAGATCGGCCTGGATGCGGAACCGCACCCGACCGCAATGGCAGCCGCCCTGATAGATCTCAAGCATCGGGTTTCCTTTCCTGAAGGCCCCGAGCGTATGCTTCGCCTCTCTTTGCGACAAGCGCGACGTCGACGATCGATACGTCCAACCGGGCCGGGGATCGTCACTCCCAATCGGGCCGTCGCTTGAGGATTGCGCCGCTTATCCGGCGCCGATCTCCGTGCCGGCCTCGGCCCATGTTCCAGTGGCCAGAGACATCGGCGAGAAGTCTCTGAACTGCATCCGTAGCGGGAAACCGCCGCGCAGCCGGTTGCCGCGCGTCGGGACAAGCCGCCAAAGGCGCTCGGCTCCCATGAGCGCCCGGACTTCAGGACCGCTCCAGACGATCTCCGTCGTCCCGGTCAACTGCAAGAGATCGCCATTAGCGAAGTCGATGAACAGCAGCCCGGCGCGTGGGTTGATCCGCAGATTGCCGAGCGTGTTGAAGTAGCGATTGCCCCGGTAATCCGGCACGACGATCGCCCCGTCGCCGGCGATCCTGACAAATCCCGGACGGCCGCCCCGATGCGAGACGTCGACGGATCGGCCGGCGGGCGCCGCCGACGCGACAAAGCAGGTATCGGCCCGCAGGATCAGCTCCCGGGCGGCATCGTCCAGCCCCGACAGCGGCTCGGCATGGGCGCGGACCTTCTCGTCCCGCCCAATGCAATCGCGGCGCTGAATATAGCTGGGGCAATTCCCGAAGCTCTGTGCGACGGCGACCGTGAACCCGTCGCGATCCCATTCGACGATAGGCCCATTGACCCGGTTGCGGCGGCGGGTCGACAGCTCGATGCCGAGCAACCCGAGCATCGCACCGAGGCCGAGCGCTTCGCGGAGCGGGTCGCCCGCGGCGGGCTGCGCGGCGATACGCAATCTCCTCGGATCGAGGCTCACGGCAAAGCCGGGCGGACCGCTCAGGATCGAGGCCCAGGGCCGGCCCTCCTTGTCCACGGACCCAGCAACGAGAAACGGGAGCCCGGCGAAGAACTCCCGGTGCTGGTCGGGCATGAAGCTGCGGATATTGCGGCGCCCGATCGGGTCGATCTGCTCCGCCACCCCGACGAGCCGCTGCACGGCGCGCTCGCCCTCGTGCCACGGCGACCCGTCCTGCTTTGCCTCGTCGATGACCATATCGAGCCTCCTGCTCATGGAGCCGCACCGAGCTGCCGGATCGGACTGTCATTGCAAATGGGGCATTGTTTCCGGCGACCTAATAAGGGAGATTTGTGAGACTCTATTGCATAAATCGGAATAATGCTCGATCGTCTCGAAGCCCTTCGCATCTTTGTCGCGATTGCCGAGGAGGGAAGCTTTGTCCGCGCGGCGCGCCGCCTGCAGCGTTCGCCTGCCGCGGTTACGCGCGCAGTGTCGGATCTCGAAGCCCGTTTCGGGACACGGCTTCTGACCCGGACCACGCGCGCCGTCGCATTGACCGAGGCCGGTGGACGCTGTCTCGAACAGGCGCGCCAGGTGTTGGGCGCCTACGGCGTGTTGGAGCAGTCGGCCTCGCGGGAGCGCAGCGGGCCGGCCGGGCTGTTGACGATCAGCGCTCCGGAGATGTTCGGGCGGCTTCACATTCTGCCGATCGCGCAGCGATATCTGTGCACCCACCCCGGGGTGCAAGTCTCGCTGCTGTTGCTGAACCGGCTTGTCTCGTTTGTGGACGAGGGGGTCGATCTCGGAGTGCGGATCGCGCAGCTGGCGGACTCGTCATTGCGCGCGATCCAGGTCGGCGCCGTGCGCCGCGTCGTCTGCGCAAGCCCAGGCTATCTGTCCGCGTGCGGCGTCCCACAGACCCCGCAAGACCTGCGCAACCACGACGTGATTGCGGTCGCCGACGCGCGGCCGCCGACGCTGCGATGGCCCTTTGCCGGTTCGATCGGGGTGGCGGTCACGCCGCGGCTCATGGTGAACACGGTGCAGGCGGCCTTGGACGCCGCAGTTGCGGACGGCGGCGTGATCCGGGTGCTCTCCTATCAGGCCGGTCCATTGGAGGAAGCAGGCCGGCTGACGCGGGTCTTGCGCGATCATGAGCCGGCCCCGATCCCGATCCATATCGTCCATCCGGCCGGGCGGTATTTGTCCCCGACGGTCCGGCTTTTCATCGACGCCGCCGTCCCGGAGCTTCGCAGCAAATTCGCCGATCGCGCCTGATCGCGCTAAGCCGTGCCGCTACGTGCTCGTGGGGGCGACGGAGATCCCGGAGGCGCTGCCGGCCGTGGAGGGGCGGCGGATGGCTCTCACCGTCCCGCTGCTCCCGCCGCCGCAGAAGAACCGATCGCCGCCGTCGGACTCGAGCCCCGACACGCCTACTCCGGGCGACATCTCGATCCTCTCCAGGACCTCTCCCGTTTACGGATCGACTCGCCGCAAATCGCTCTCGTCACCGCCCCGGGCGCCGTGCCAGAGCTCGCCGTCGACCCAGGTGACGAAGCGGTTCGACTCGATGGCGCGAAGAACCGCCCCCGTTCGGGGATCGATTTGGTGGATCTTCCGGTCCCGTGCCCTACCCAGAGCGTCCCTTCGGCCCAGGCGAGCCCCGAGTTGCCGCCACCAGGTGCTGGGATCGTGGCGAGCACGCGGCCGGTTTGCGGATTGATCTTCTGGATGCGATCCTCGGTGCTGATTCCGGGCGAAGTCGCCCACGAATCCGGAATGATATCGCCCCCCGATCCGATTTGATGTCGCCCAGCGTTCCGAGATGATTTCGCCCGCCATTCCGGGATGATGTCGCCCGGATAGGCGGCCTCCGGACGGCGCCTCTGCTGGCGCTTTAGGTCCGCTCTTTCGGCTTCGACCGGGAGGGAGCGGATGCCAGCAGAGAGGATGCCGATGCGCCAAGTGCGCGAAGTGC
>DATFCQ010000053.1:0-3321 GCA_035252905.1 Allostellaceae bacterium
AATGCGGGCGAGACGCCCGCGGTCCGAAGCGATGGCCGCCTTTCTTGCGGCAAGCGGATGGGACGGAGTGAGGCCCGAGCCGCTTGCCGGGGACGCCTCGTTCCGCACCTATTACCGTCTGCGCGACCGGGACCGGCGCGCGGTCGTCATGGACGCGCCGCCGCCGCAGGAGGACGTGGCGCCGTTTGTCGCCGTTGCCGCCCTCCTGCGCGATCTCGGCTTTAGCGCCCCGGAGATCCTCGCCGAGGACCGCCGGCACGGCTTTCTGCTGCTCGAAGATTTCGGCGACGACACCTATACGCGGCTGCTCGCCCGGGGCGCCGACGAGGGGGATCTCTACGCCCTAGCCGTCGACACGGTCGCGGCCCTGCAGCGTGCGGCGGCAGAGAGCGGGATCCCCGATCTGCCGCCTTACGACGAGGCGCGGCTCATTGCCGAGGCGGCGCTGTTGGTCGACTGGTACGCCCCCGCCGTGCTCGCCGCGCCGCTTCCGGCCGAGGCCCGCGACGAATATCTGGACCTGTGGCGCCGGGTCTTGCCTCTGGCCCACCTGTCCGGCCCGACCCTGGTGTTGCGCGACTACCACGTCGACAATCTGATGCGCTTGCCGGGCCGCCCGGGGGTGCGCGGCTGCGGCCTGCTCGACTTTCAGGATGCCGTCTGCGGCCCGCCGAGCTACGATCTGGTCTCCCTGCTCGAAGATGCCCGCCGCGACGTGCCGGCGGAGCTGCGCCGACAGATGACCGAACGTTACCTCGCCGCCTTCCCCGCCCTCGACCGCGCCCTCTTCGCCCGTTCGGCCGCGATCCTGGCGGCGCAGCGCAACTGCAAGATCCTCGGCATCTTCACCCGCCTGTGGCGGCGCGACGGCAAGCCCCATTACCTCGTCCACATCCCGCGCGTGTGGCGGCTATTGGCCGAGGATCTCGGCCATCCCGCCCTCGCCCCGATTGCCCGCTGGCTCGACCGCTATCTGCCGCCCGAGACGCGCACGGCGCCCCGGGCGCCAAGCACGCCATGATCGCGCCGCCGCAGAGCGCAATGGTGCTTGCCGCCGGGCTCGGCACCCGCTTGCGGCCGGTGACCGAGCACCTGCCAAAGCCGCTCGTCGCGGTCGGGGGCTGCACCCTGATCGACCATGCGCTCGACCGGCTGGCGCTCGCCGGCGTCGCGCAGGTCGTCGTCAACACCCATTACCGGGCGGCGATGATCGCCGCCCATCTCGCCGGTCGCGATCGTCTGCGGATCGCGATCTCGCAGGAGGCCGAACTGCTCGATACCGGGGGCGGCGTTCTCCAGGCCCTGCCGCTGTTGGGCGAGACGTTCTTTGTCGTCAACAGCGACGTGTTGTGGACCGAGGGCCGCGACCCCGCCCTCCTGCGCCTCGCGCACGCATTCGATCCCGGGCTGATGGACGCGCTGCTGCTGTTGCAGCCGACGGTCGGCGCGATCGGCTATGACGGGGTCGGAGACTACTTTGTCGACGGCCTCGGCCGGCCGCAGCGGCGGCGCGAGCGCGAGGTCGCCCCCTATCTGTTCGCCGGCGTTCAATTGTTGCATCGCCGGCTGTTCGACGCTGTCGGCGAACGGGTGTTTTCGCTGGTCGCCCTCTATGACCGCGCCGAGGCGGCGGGGCGGCTCGCGGCGATCGTCCATGACGGCGCGTGGTATCACGTCGGCACGCCCGAAGGGCTCGCCGCGGCCCGCTCCCGGTTCTCTTTCCGCCGCATCGAGGGCTAGCAGCCCGATGGGTCATTCCGGTCAAATACCCTCACCCACCGGCCCTTTGGGCCGGTCCCCCCTCTCCCGCATTGCGGGAGAGGGTGCCGAACCCCGGCGAAAGCCGGGGGAGGCGGGTGAGGGCTGCTTCGGCACCAATCCTTAGGGTTTTTCTGCTAGCGAGAGCGCGTGCGGCCCCATCTTTACACGATCGCGGCCGACCGGCCGTTTCTGGCGACCCTCGCCGCCGGATTACTGCGCCTGCGCGACGGCGATCCGCTATTATTGGCGCGCACGATCGTCTTGTTGCCGACGCGCCGCTCCGCTCGCGCCTTGCACGAAGCGTTTCTGCGCGCCGCGCCCGGAGGTGCGGCGGGAAAGCCGCTGTTGTTGCCGCGCCTGCGCCCGATCGGCGATCTCGACGCCGACGAGATCCTGCCGATCGACGGCGCCGACATGGTGCCGCCGGCGCTGTCCGCATTGCGGCGCCGCCTGTTGTTGACCCGGCTGGTTCTGAAATGGGGCGAGCAGCGCGGCGGCGACGGCCTGTTGCCGGGCCAGGCCGCCTCCCTGGCCGCGAGTCTCGCCCGCCTCGTCGATACGGTGGCAAGCGAGGGGGCGAGCTTTGCCCGCCTTGCCGACCTCGTCCCCGAGGACCTCGCCGAGCACTGGCAGGTCGTACGCCGGTTTCTCGAAATCCTGCCTCAGGCCTGGCCGCAGGTCTTGGCCGGCGAGGGCGCGCTCGACACCGCGGAGCGGCGCAATCGCCTGTTGCGCCAGCAGGCGCAAGCCTGGGCCGAGACGCCCCCCGAGGCGCCGGTCGTCGCCGCCGGGCTCTCCGGCGGCATGCCGGCGCTGACCGAACTGATTGCGGTCGTCGCCGCGCTGCCGACCGGCGCGGTGGTCCTCGCCGGTCTCGACCGCAGCCGCGACAGGACCGAATGGGCCGCCATCGAGGAAGACGAGGCGCATCCGCAGCATCTGCTGGCGCTGCTGTTGCAACAGCTCGGCTGCGCTCCGGCCGAGGTGCGCGACTGGCCGCCCAGCGAGGCCTGCGAGCACTCGACTGGCCTCGCCCCCTCCCTTCCCTCCCCCGCTTGCGGGGGAGGGTCAGGGTGGGGGCAGGATGAGGGGCCGCGCCTCCGCCTCGAACTCGTCGCCGAGGCCCTGCGCCCGGCCGCGACCACCGACGCCTGGCGCCGCCTGCCGCCGGCGCCGGCGGAGGCGCTCGCCGGGGTGTCCCGCTATGATTGCCCGAGCGCGCAGCAGGAGGCGGTCACGATCGCCTTGTTGTTGCGCCGCAAGCTCGAAACGCCGGGGGCGAGCGCGGCATTGGTCACCCCCGATCGCGACCTCGCCCGCCGCGTCGCGGCCGAATTGCGGCGCTGGGACATCGCGATCGACGATTCGGCCGGTCTGCCGCTGCCGCGCACGCCGCCGGGCGCGTTTTTGCGCCTCGTGCTCGAACTGGCCGAGAGCCGGCTCGCCCCGGTGCCATTGCTCGCTGCGCTCGGCCACCCGCTCGCCGCCGGCGGCATGGCCCCGGCGCGGTTTCGCGAATTGTCGCGCCGGCTCGCCCTCGCGATCCGCGGGCCGCGCCCG
>DATFCQ010000054.1:0-2364 GCA_035252905.1 Allostellaceae bacterium
CACTGGTGGTGCGCCGCCGGAACCCTAGGCGCCGACCGCTTCGAGCACGCTGTCGATGCGGGCCGGCGGTGAGCTGGCGTAGCCCGACTGTTCAAGGCCGGTGAAATCGCCGCGCACGAGCTTCAAGGCATAGCGCTCGTACTCGATCTCGGCGGCGGTGCGAAAGCCGAGCCGGCGCAACACCGGAACCGGCGGGCACCAGCCCTGCAAGGCGTGCTGCAACAGAAAGCCGGTGACGAGCGCCGGCAATATCAGAAAGCGGCGGTCGACAAAGGCGCCAAGCCCGGTTCCGCTGAGCGCGAGCCCTGCCGCCAGCAGTTCGAGCGCCCGCTCGATGTCCCATTCCCGGTCGAGCGCGGCGAGCCGGCTCTGGATCTCCTGCGTGTGGCCGGCGAGATGGCGTACGCGCTCGCGCGTCTCGCGCTCGATCCGGTGGTTGACCACGTAACTGCTGTTGCGGGTAACGCGGGATCTCGTCGCGGGCAGCATTGCGGGTCTCCTCTTCGGTCCTCGCACGAGAACGCGGCAGCCTGCCCTCGGTTCGCGCCGCCGCCGCGACAAAAGCGTTGCCGGAGTAAAGCGCTATTGGGGGTCGGGCGAGGGTTGCGCGCGCCGCGGTTGCCGGCAGCGGCCTTTCCCGATAGGTTTGCCGGGCCCACCGCCTTGGGGCGTAGCCAAGTGGTAAGGCAGCGGATTTTGATTCCGCCATACGGAGGTTCGAATCCTCCCGCCCCAGCCAATCGCCGCAGCACGGAGAAGCCGGGAATGGAATTCGGCATGTTCCACGAGTTTCCGGCTCTGCCCGGAGGGAGCGAAGGCGCCGCCTTTGCGCAGGCTCTGGAACAGGTCGACGCGGCCGAGACCTATGGTCTCGACGCGATGTGGCTCGCCGAACTGCACGGCGCACCGCAGCGCTCGGTCCTGTCGGCGCCGCTTTCGGTCGGCGCCGCGATCGCCGCACGGACCCGCAACATCAAGATCGGCATCGCCGTCCAGGTCCTGCCCTTGTGCCATCCCTTGCGCCTCGCCGAAGAGGCGGCGACGATCGACCAGTTGAGCCATGGAAGGCTGATCTTCGGGGTCGGGCGCAGCGGCGTCGTGCGCACCTATGTCGATTACGGGATCCCCTATTCCGAGAGCCGCGAGCGCTTTGCCGAGACCTTGGACATCATTCGCGGCGCCTGGACCCACCCGAATTTCTCTTACGCCGGCAAGTACCACCGCTTTACCGATGTGGCGCTGGCGCCGCTTCCCTATCAGCAGCCGCACCCGCCGATCCGCATCGCCGCTTCGAGCCTCGACACCTTTCCGCAGATCGGCGCGCTCGGCTTTCCGGTCTTTGTCGCGGTGCGTCACGGCACCTTCTCCGAACTCGTGCCGGCGATCCATGCCTATCGCGAGGCGTGGCGCGAGGCCGGACACGAAGGGCGCGGCGAGGTCTATCTGCGCGTGCCGGCCTATGTCGCGGAAACCGACGATAAGGCGCGCGCGGAGGCGCGCGACAGCCTGATGGGCTTCTACCGCTACCAGGCCGAACTGGCCAAGGATTCGGCGCGGCTCGCCGGCGGGCCGGTGGCCGAGCAGCGCATCCGCCGCGCCGACCGCCTGTTGCAATTGACCTATGAGGAGGCGCTCGCCACCCAGGTGGTGATCGGCTCGCCCCAGCGCTTTGCCGAGCGGCTCGCCGAGATCGACGCCGAATTGGGGCTCGACGGCATCCTCGCCGAACTCAATTGCGGCGGGCTCATCCCGCACGAGCGGGTCAAGAACGCGATCCGCCTGTTGTGCGAGGAGGTCAAGCCGCGGTTCCAGTGATGCGGCGCGCCCGGCGCTATCGCTAGAAAAGCGAAGAGGCTGTGAAGAACCCAGGGTCATCGTCATTCCGGGGCGCGGGCGCAGCCCGCGAGCCCGGAAACCATGAACACAGGCTTTGGCAAGGCAGTGAGGGCCTGTGCTCATGGGTTCCTGGCCCGGCGCTTTGCGCCGTCCCGGAATGACAAGGTTTTTGTGGGGTATTTTTCGCGGCCTCGCAGCGCATTCCGCCGCTTTCCGCGCTCAGGGCGGGATGAGCGCCTGTTTGTAGGCGGCCACCGCGGCGGCGAACCCCGTGACCAGCGCGTCGGCGGTCAGTTCGTGGCCGATCGAGGCTTCGGCGAGGAATGGCATCGCTGCGACGAGGCCGGGCAGGTTGTGCAGGTTCAGATCGTGCCCGGCATTGACGACGAGGCCGCGCTCGCGGGCGCGCGCCGCGGTGTCGGCGCAGGCTTTCAGCTCCCTGGCGCTGGCGCCGGCGCGGAACGCGGCGGCGTAGGTCCCGGTGTAGATCTCGATGCCGTCGGCGCCGCTCGCCGCGACGCGCTCGAC
>DATFCQ010000055.1:0-3727 GCA_035252905.1 Allostellaceae bacterium
TCGGCCGGGCGTTGGCCGCCGCGCCGCGGGCGTCGCGCAGCAGCAACGCCACCCCGGTCACTGCGGCGAACAGCATGTATTCCTCGCCGAGCGTGTCGAACCCGCGATAATCGAAGGTCACCGCGGTGACCATGTTGGTGACGTGGCGCTCCCGCGTCGCCACGGCGTTGATGATGTCGCCATAGGGACCGGGGTAATGCCCGAACGGGGCCAGCCCCAAAAGCCCCCGGACCGCCATCGCCGCCGCGGCGGCGGCCATGACCAGGAACAGGAGCCGCCGGATCCTCATCGCGGGCGCCGGCTGCGGCGCAGGACCGACAGCGCCACCAGAAACAACAGCGGCAGAGCGGCGGCGCCGACGACAAGCTCGGAATAGGCCACGTCGGGCGCTTGCAACGCCAGAAACAACAGGGCGAGAACGAGCCCGTTGATGCCGAGCGCGATCACCTGGCGGCGCGGCTCGCGGCTCCATACGACCCCGGCGCCGGTCGCGGCGGCGAACACGAAGAGGATCGCAAGGAGCGCCGTCATCGCTTCTCCTCGCTGCTCTCGCGCAATAAGAGCGCGCGCCCGGTGGCGTGGCTGACCACCGCCCCGGCGCAGGCGAGGACGACGAGGATAAAGGCCGCCTTCCACCCCAGGGGCGACCCCGGATGGGTCAGCAGCACGGCGAGGCAGAAGCAGAACCCGCCGACCACGGTGACGAAGGCGACGCAGTGGATCCGCTGATACGGCGTCCTGAGCCGGAACAGGGCGAGGGATCCGAGCCAGCTTGCGAGAACGCCCAGCAGCAACAGCCCGTCGCGGACGAGCGCGATCACAGCCAGCGCTCGATGAAATGGGCATAGACGAGGCTGCCGGGAAGGCTCAACAGCGCCAGGGTCAATGCCAGATCGATAAAGGACGGCTGATCGAAGGCGACAATCAATAACATCAGGGCAAAGACCGCGATCACCGTCGCCAGTTCGAGCGCGACAAGGCGGTCGGCGAGACCGCTGCCGACCGCGACGACGGCGCAGCCGCCGAGCGCCGGCAACAGCGCGATCGCCGCGGCGAGCCAGACGTTCATGACGGCCCGCCGCCGGCGAGGCGGTGCGAAATCATGCGGGCAGCCGGTCGGGAGAGCGCCGCGACATAGCGGTTGGGAGCCACCGAACCGGCAAAGACGGCGAGCGCCCGCCGGCCGCGCGCGGCCGGGTCGGCGGTGCGATCCGCAAGCGGCGCCACGGCGAAGCCGCTGGCGGGAACATCCCCCCGCCACAGCGCGCCGATCAGGGCAAGGCCGACCAGGATCGGGTCGCGCAGCAGCGACCATGCCATCGAGGGGAGCGCCGCAAGGCAGGGTCGGGCCTCGACCGCGATAGGCCGGGCAACGCGCAACAGGCAGATACGGCAGAGAATGACGAGCCCCGCCGCCGCGACCGCCGCCATCCCTTCCGGAAGCGACGCCTGGCCGGCAAAGAGCAGATACAGCCCGGCAAGGGCGAGCCATTCGGCGGCTCTCGCAATCATCGCGCGCTTGCCTCCGGCGCGAGGGGCACCGGCGGCAAACAACGTCGCACGGCGGCCGGTTCCGGATGAGTGCCCTCTCCACGCGCCGCGCGTTGGCGGAATGCGCTGCGCTTTTCCGCCCTGCGTCCGGTGTAGGGCGGAAAAGTCGCCTTGGCGGCCCATTCCGCCACCCTTTGCGCTCAATCGCAGCGCGGCGCGGGGAGGCAGTAATCGCGCAATCGCGAAAACGCGGAACGGCGCCATTTCGACCCCGTTGGCGAGGACAAGCGCGGGGCTCCGGGCACGGAGCGGAGCCCCCCAACCCCTTTCAGGTGTCGGCCCATGAGCAATACCGTCAGCGATTTCTTTTGGCAGAGGCTTTCCGCCTGGGGCGTCCGGCGCATCTTCGGCTTTCCCGGGGACGGCATAAACGGGCTCGTCGGCGCCTTGGCGCGAGCCAAGGACCGCTTCGACTTCGTCCAGGTCCGGCATGAGGAGATGGCGGCCTTCATGGCCTGCGCGCACGCCAAATTCACCGGCGAGGTCGGCGTCTGCATGGCGACCTCGGGGCCGGGCGCGATCCATCTCTTAAACGGCCTCTATGACGCCCAGCTCGACCACCAGCCGGTATTGGCGATCATCGGGCAGCAGGCGCGCTCGGCGCTCGGCGGGCATTACCAGCAGGAAGTCGATCTGCACACGCTGTTCAAGGACGTGGCCGGCGAATATGTCCACATGGCGTCCTCGCCGGAGCAGGTGCGCCATCTGATCGACCGCGCGATGCGCATCGCCAAGGCCGAGCGCACGGTGACCTGCATCATCCTGCCCAAGGACGTGCAGGAGATGAAGGCGGTCGAGCAGCCGCCGCACATGCACGGCACCGTGCATTCGGGTCTCGGCTATTCGGCCCCCGAAATCGTGCCGAGCGAGGCCGATCTGCGCCGCGCCGCCGGCGTCCTCAACGCCGGCAAGAAGGTCGCGATGCTGGTCGGCGCCGGCACTTTGCACGCGACCGACGAGGTCATCGAAGTCGCCGAGCGGCTCGGCGCCGGCGTCGCCAAGGCCCTGCTCGGCCGGGCCGCCGTGCCGGACGACCTGCCCTTCGTCACCGGCTCGATCGGCCTTCTCGGCACCAGGCCGAGCTACGAGATGATGACCCAGTGCGACACGTTCTTCATGATCGGATCGCGCTTCCCTTATTCCGAGTTCCTGCCCGAGGAGGGCCAGGCGCGCGGCGTGCAGATTGACCTCGACGGGCGCATGCTGAACATCCGCTATCCGATGGAGGTCAATCTCGTCGGCGACAGCAAGAAGACGCTGCAAAAGCTGATCCCGCTGATCGAACGCAAGAGCGACCGGTCGTGGCGCGAGAAGATCGAGGGCGACATCGCCCGCTGGTGGAAGGTCTTGGAAGGGCGGGCGATGAACAGCGCCAACCCGCTGAACCCGCAGCGGGTGTTCTGGGAATTGTCGCCGCGATTGCCGGAACGCGTGATCCTGACCGCCGACAGCGGTTCGGGCACCAACTGGTTCGCCCGCGACCTCAAACTGCGCCGCGGCATGATGGCCTCATTGTCGGGCGGGCTGGCGACGATGGGCTCCGGCGTGCCCTATGCGATCGCCGCCAAATTCGCCCATCCCGACCGACCGGTCATCGCGCTCGTCGGCGACGGGGCGATGCAGATGAACGGGCTCAACGGCCTCATTACCGTGCACAAATACTGGAAAAAATGGGCCGACCCGCGGTTCATTGTGCTGGTCTTGAACAATCACGACCTGAACCAGGTGACCTGGGAGATGCGCGCCCAGACCGGCGACCCGAAATTCGAGGCGTCGCAGCAGGTCCCCGATTTCCCCTATGCGCGCTACGCCGAACTGATCGGGTTCAAGGGTCTCTTTGTCGACAATCCGGAGGGGGTCGGCCCGGCCTGGGAAGAAGCGCTCGCCGCCGACCGGCCGGTCCTGCTCGAAGCGGTGACCGACCCGAACGTGCCGCCGCTGCCGCCGCACATCACTCTGAAGCAGATGAAAGCGTTCACCTCGACGATGTGGCAGGGTGATCCGGAAATGCTGCAGATGATCAAGGATACGGCGAAGGACTTTATCGAAGAACTGCTGCCGCACGGCCGTTGATGCCGTCCGCGGTCATCGAGACGGTGGAGAAGCGGTCGCGGCCTCCGGCCGCGCCGCCGCCGCGGCTGCGCCCGGCCCGGCCGAGCCCGAAGAAGGCGCGGCG
>DATFCQ010000056.1:0-15364 GCA_035252905.1 Allostellaceae bacterium
CGGCCTTGACGTCGAGCGGCTGAAGCTTGCCGTCCTCGCCCCGCGCCCCCGGCCCGACGGCGATGACCTCGCCTTCCATCGGCTTTTCCTTGGCGGTGTCGGGGATGATGATCCCGCCGGCCGTCTTCTCTTCCTGCTCGATGCGGCGGATCAGCACGCGATCGTGCAACGGCCTGAACTGCATGCGAATTCTCCCTACAAAATCGACCGCGACTGGCACTCTCATGCCGAGAGTGCCAACGAGATAGCCGTAAATGCGGGCGGTTTCAAGCTCTCATCACCCCTTGACGCGGCCGGGCAAGCGTCCTAGGCTTCTTCCGTCGACAATCTGCAAGGAGGGTGTCCGCACGACATGACGCCACCTGGGACGTATGCGGTTGCCGACCTCTTGGCATCGGCAACGGAACGCGAAGCCCAAGACTTGGCTCGGTAAATCACTCCGAGCTCGAAGCGAGCCTTCGCTAGCGACCCCCGCTCGACGCTGATGCGCGCGGGGGTCTTGGCGTTTGATGGGGTGGCGGGATAGGGTCGTTTGACGACACGTTCCAGGACCCCGCGATGACCCCCGACACGTCCGGCCCGACCTCCCGCATCTATTTTTCGCAGAGGCTGCGCCTCCATTACGTCGACTGGGGCAATCCCGGGGCGCGGCCGCTATTGCTGATCCATGGCGGGCGCGACCATTGCCGCAACTGGGACTGGGTGGCGGCGGCGCTGCGGCGCGACTGGCACATCCTCGCCCCCGATCTGCGCGGGCACGGCGACAGCCAGTGGTCGCTTTCGGGGAATTATACGCTCTCCAGCTATATCTATGACCTTGCCCAATTGATCCATCAGCAGGAATTGGCGCCGGTGACGATCGTCGCGCATTCGCTCGGCGGCATGATCGCCTTGCGCTATGCCGGGATCTATCCGGACGCGGTGAGGCGGCTGGTCGCGATCGAAGGGCTCGGAGCCTCGCCGCGGCGCCGGCGCGAACGGGCGCGGCAGCCGATCGCGGAGCGCATGCAGAACTGGATCGCCGAGCAGCGCGGCCTCGCGGGCCGCTTGCCGCGCCGCTATGCGACGCTCGACGCCGCGCTGGCGCGCATGCGGGAAGCCAACCTGCACCTCTCGCCCGAGCAGGCGCGGCACCTGACCCAGCACGGCGTCAACCAGAACGAGGACGGGACCTATAGCTGGAAATTCGACAATTACGTGCGCGCCGCCCCGCCCGGCGATATGACGGGCGCGGAAGTCGAGGAGCTGTGGGGGCGCATCGCCTGCCCGACCCTGCTCGTCTACGGCAAGGAGAGCTGGGCCTCCAACCCGGCCGCGGACGGCCGGGACCGGTACTTCCGCAACGCCCGCGTGGTCACGTTCGAAGGCGCCGGGCATTGGGTGCACCACGATCGGCTCGACGCCTTTCTCGACCTGTTGCGCGAATTTCTGTGAGTCCGACCGGCCCGTTCTTCCCCACGGGAGCCCTGTCATGACGCGTCGATCGCCGAACCTCTCCGACCCGCTCTACGACTATCTGTTGGAAGTGTCGCTGCGCGAGCCGCCGGCCTTTGCCCGATTGCGCGCCGAGACCGTGGCGATGCCGCTCGGCAACATGCAGAGCGCGCCCGAGCAGGCGCAGTTCATCGGCTTTCTTGCCGAACTGATCGGGGCGCGGCTGTGCCTCGAACTCGGCACCTTCACCGGCTACACCGCCTTGTGGATCGCCGCCGCTCTGCCGGCGGAGGGGCGGCTCATCTGTTGCGACATCAACGCCGACACCGCGGCGATCGCCGAGCGCGCCTGGCGCGAGGCCGGGTTCGCCGAGCGCATCGAATTGCGCCTCGCCCCGGCGGCCGAGATCCTCGCCGCGCTCGAACGGGAATACGCGCCGGGGAGCTTCGATCTCGTCTATATCGACGCCGACAAGACCGATCAGGACCAGTATTACGAAAGCGCGCTGCGCCTCGTTCGCCGCAACGGGCTGATCCTGATCGACAATGTGCTGTGGTCGGGGCGGGTCGCCGATCCGGCGTTCAACAACCGCAGCACCCGCGCGATCCGGCAGCTCAACCGGAAGCTCCACGACGACGAGCGGATCAGCCTCAGCCTATTGCCGATCGGCGACGGGCTGAGCTTGGCGCGCAAGCGCTGATATGCGAGCATCGGGAGGCGGTTTCCGGCACGGAGAGCGTCGATGAGCGAGCCGATCTGGAACAGGTTTCTGACCGAACGCGACAAGGAGGTGTTTGCCGCCGGCGGGTTTGGCGCCCGCGCCGGGTTCGGGAAGCGGCCGGCCGTGCTCGTCATCGACGTCAATTGGGCGTTCTGCGGCGAGCGGCCGGAGCCGATCCTCGAATCGATCAAGCGCTGGCGCACCTCCTGCGGCGAGGAGGCCTGGGTCGCGCTCGCATACATCAAAAGATTGATCGACGCGGCGCATCGGAAGGGCCTGCCGGTCGTCTACACGACCGGCGAGCGGCGCGCCGACAATTGGGACGCCGGCAGCTGGCGCTGGAAGAGCGCGCGCGGCGACGAAGCCGCGGGCTCGGTCCATCCCGACATCGACGGCAACGAGATCGTCGCAATGATCGCACCCGGCCCGCAGGACATCGTGATCAAGAAGCAGAAGCCGTCGGGTTTCTTCGCGACCAACCTTGCCGCCTATCTGACCCTGTTGGGCTGCGACAGCGTCATCGTCGTCGGCACCACGACCTCGGGCTGCGTACGCGCCACCGTGGTCGACGCCTTCAGCCTCAATTACCGCGTCGCCTTGGCCGAGGAGGGCTGCTTTGACCGCAGCGAGGCGAGCCACGCGGTCAGTCTGTGCGACATGCACGCCAAATACGCCGACGTCGTGCCGACGGCCGAAATCCTCGCCTATTTCGCAGGGCTGCCGGACGGATTGTTCGATCTGCCGCCCGGAACCGCCGGCGCCGCGCCGCTCGGAAAGGCGGCCGAATAGGAGAGCATTGCACGGAAAATGGCGCCGGCCGTTAGCCCCACGCGGAATGAGTTTCGCCGACGGCGGGCGGCCCGCCGCCGGAGCCCTCGCAGGATATCATCGGCATGACCGAGCCGCGCACCCTCGTCGTCTATATCGACTACAAGAGCCCCTACGCCTATCTCGCCAAGGATCTCGTCTACGAGATCGAGCGCGATCTGCAGGTTCCGGTCGACTGGCGCCCCTATGATCTGAACCTTGCGGAGTTCATGGGCACCGCCCGGGTCGACGACAGCGGGCGGGTGCTCGAAGAGAACCGCAGCGCGCATCAGTGGCGGCGCGTCCGCTACAGCTATAGGGATTGCCGCCGGCAGGCGCGAAAACGCGGGCTCGTCATCCGCGGCACCCAGAAGATCTGGAATTCGCGGATCGCCTTCTGCGGCATGCTCTATGCGAAGCGCCAGGGCGAGCCGGTGCTGCGCCGCTATCACGACATCGTCTTCGAGCGTTTCTGGAAGCGCGCGCTCGACATCGAAGACCCCGCCGTGATCGCCGCGGTATTGACCGAAGTGGGCGCCGATGCCGCGGATTTCTCCGCTTTTCTCGCCGGCGAGGGTCCGGCGGAGCTGGCCGCTATCTGCCGCGACGCCGAGGCGCAGGGCGTCTTCGGCGTGCCGAGCTTCATCCTCGACGGCGAACTCTATTGGGGACGCGAGCACCTGTCCGACATCCGCGCGGCGCTCGCAACCCGGCCGGGATAACACTCCGGAACAGCCCGGCGCGTTATCGAGCCCGGCGCTCGGCCAGGGCGCTCCGTCTGCCTCGCCGATCCGATCTCAAATAATGAGATTTTTCCGGTGACAGTTCCGCCGTGCCGGACTATGCTTTACGCAAGGCCGCGAATCGGCCGTGAACGAGAAAGGGTGCGGGATCAACCGCCCCACGCGCCGTGAACGGGAGGGAACTTCATGCTGGAGCTCCTCGAGCAACAAAAGAAATTGACCAAGAACCAGTGGCTGATCGCCGGCGCCGCGACGCTCGGCGACATGCTCGATTTCTTCGACTTTCTGCTGATCGGCTTTGTTCTGGCATTTATCGTCAAGGATTGGCATCTGACCTATGGCGCCTCGGGAGCGATCCTGCTCGCTTCGGGGATCAGTGCGCCGTTCGGCTCGCTGTTTTATGGCTGGGTAGCCGACAAGATCGGCCGCCGCACCGCGCTGATTCTGGCGGTGCTGAACGTCTCGATCGCCACCGGCGCCATGGCGCTGACGCCGGACGGCGCCTGGATTTATCTGATTGTCTGCCGGCTTTTCGTCGGGTTCGGCACGACCGGTCTCTATTCGGTCGACATCACCCTGATGCAGGAGTTCACGGGATCCCACAACCGCGGCTGGATCACCGGCCTGACCACGACGATGCTGCCGGCGGGTTTCCTGCTCGGCGCATTGCTGGGGGCCTTTGCCACCCCCTATATCGGCTGGCGCGGGCTGTTTGCCGTCGGGCTGCTGCCGGCCCTGCTGACCTTGTATATCCGCGCCTTTGTTCCGGAATCGCCGCATTGGCTGGCGCGCAGAGGTCGGCTGGAGGAGGCGCGCCAGGCGCTTGCCTGGGCCCTGATGGTGGATCCGGCGCAGATTCCGCTGCCGGTCGTCCCCCCTCCCGTCGAGCGGACACGGTGGATCGAACTCTTCAAATATCCCCGCAGCATCATCGCCGGCTGCCTGACCGGACTGACCCAGACCGGCGGCGTCGCGCTCGCGCTGTGGCAGGTGACGTTGTTCGTGATGGTCTTGCGGATCACACCGCCGGAGGCCGCCAAGCTGGTGATATGGATCAGCATCGCCGCGATCGCCGGTCGGTTCTATTGCTCGTGGATTTCCGACGCCTGGGGGCGCCGCGCCTCGGGCATCTTCAGTTGCCTGACCGCGGCGGTGTTCATGGCGCTTGCCGGCTATCTGCACAGCGTTTTCATCGGCGGCGTATCGATGTTCTTTCTGATGAACCTGCTGCAGAGCTTCTTTGGCAGCGGCAATTATTCGATCGTCGGGCCCTATATGGGCGAGCTGTGGCCGGCGCGGCTGCGCGGCAGCGGCATGGGTCTCGTTTACGGCGTCGGCAATCTCGGCAAGTTCATCGGCCCGGCCGGGTTGGCAGTGATTGCCGGCTCCTCGAATTACGTCAAGCCGGAGGCGACGCTCAACGCGCTGGTCCCCGGCTTCCTCTATTTCGCCTCGTGGTACGTCCTCGGCGCACTGGCCTTCTGGCTGATCGCGATGGAGACGCGCGGCCGCACGATCGACGAGATCGACGCCGAATTGAGCGGTCCGGCGCAGCCGGCCGCGACCAAAGCGACGGCGATCTGAGCCGCCGTCGCTCAGCCCCTCCCGGCAAGCGCCTTGGCCTTCCACAATTCCCAGGGCCGGCCGATCTGCGCGCTGTTGGTTGCGGCCGCCGCTCGGGCTTCCTCCTCGGTCAGAAAGACGGCTTCGCCGCCGCCGAGCCGCAACGCCTCGCTGGCGAGCCGGGCGTTGACCTCGGTGTAGATCGCGTGGAACACGGCTTCCCGCACCGACCGGCCGACGACCACGTCGCCATGGCCGCGCATCAATGCCACCGGCGCATCGCCGAGCGTCTTGGCCAGAGCCGCGCCGAGCGCCGGGCTGCGCACCAGCATGTCGGTCGCCGGCCCGCCGGCGTCGCGGATCTCGAACACCGGCGCGCCGGGGCCGAGAAAGCCGCCGAGGTGAAAGATCGGCCGCAAGGCGACGCCGACGACGCCGAACGGGATCACCGCCGGCGAGTGGCTGTGCACGATCGCCTGCACCACGGGGTGGGCCTTGTAGATCTCGCTGTGGATGAAGCGTTCGAGATAGGCGGTGCGGCCCTGCGCGTCGACCGGGTTGCCGTCGAGATCGAATTCCATGATGTCGGCGGCGGCGACCAGGGCCGGCGCCATGCTGCGCGCCAGCAGAAAGCGGCCCGGGTCCTTGTCGTGCCGGGCGCTGACATGGCCGAAACCGTCGAGCACGCCCTCCGCGGCGAGGATATGGTTGGCGGCGACGAGATCCTCGATCAGGCCGGCGTCCGCATCGGGAGTCGTCATGCCTCCTCGCCGCGATGCGCAGCAGCCTCGGCCGGCGACAGGACCGTGTTCCAGGCATGGGTCGGGATGCCGCGGGCGGCATAGGCGTCGCGGACGGTGTTGATCGGGTCGAGCCCGTCCCCGACGCGCCGCGCCTCTTCGCGCAACAGCCGCCGCAACAGCACGATCCCGCCATCCGAGGTGCCGAGGTTTTCGAGCGCGTGCACGGCGATCGTGCGCTGGCCCTCCTGCGCTTCGAGGTCGTCGGGCTTGCGCTGGCGCTCCTCGTAGCTGCGCCCCAACAACGAGCCCGGCCGGATCTCGTCGTTGGTGTCCGTCCCGGGCCGCCAGCCCCGCTTCGGCTCGCCGCTTTCGAGCGGCCAGGCGACGATACTGAGGCCCCTGACGTGCTCGTTGTCGATCGGCACCACCCACGACAACTCGGTGGCCCGTTCCTTGCGCTTCGGCGTCGTACCGGGCTCGCGGATGCTGGGGATCAGGAAAGCATTGGGGACGACGCATTCGGCATAGCGCACGAGGCGATTGCCGTTGGGCAGATCCTTGACCACCCGGTAGCGCACGCCGAGCGCGGTCCGCTCCCAGCCGATCTGCGGCACGCCCTGCATCAAGGCGCCCTGGAACTGGTCGCCGCTGATCGCCTGGTGCAGCATGACGAGGTGCCAGGGATCGACGATGTTCTCGTAATGCTGCAGCCAGTTGCAGTCCTTGACGTAGCCGATCGCGTACTCGCCCCACAGGCGCATGCCGCGCAGGGCGACGTCGTCGCGCCCGTCCGCGTCGATGACGTCATAGACCGGGAACAGCGGCTCGCTGCCGGGCGGGCCCATATAGACAAAGACGAGGCCGCCGAATTCCATTGTCTTGTAGGCCGGCTGCCAGACGTCCATGCGCCGGCGGAACTCCTCGCTTTCGCACGGCATGTCGAGGCAGCGTCCCTCGGTGTCGTAGAGCCAGCCGTGATAGCAGCAGCGCAGTCCCCGCTCCTCGACCCGGCCCCATTCGAGCGAGGTGCCGCGATGCGCGCAATGCGGGTCGAGCGCGCCGACCCGCCCCCTGCCGTCGCGGAAGAGGACGATCTCCTCGCACAGCAATTTGACCTTTTTCGGCAGGTCGCGCAGTTCGTCCGACGGGCAGACCGGCTGCCAATAGCGCCGCAACAATTCGCCCATCGGGCTGCCCGCCTCGACGCAGGTCAGTTCATAATCGGGCGGCGGAGTCTGCCGTCCATAGGCCGATTTCATCTCTCTCCTCCCTGGCTATGGCGGAATGCGCGCCGCTTCGCTGCGCTTTTCCGCCCTATTCCTCAATCGGCAAGCGGGTTTGGCCGCACCTGAAAGTGGAAGACGAGCGGCGTGGTGCCCTTGCCGCCCTCCTTCAGCCAGGGCGTGCGGTCGCCGCTTGTCGTCCATACGCCGCGGCCCTTCCAGCCGGCTTTCGGGTCGTCGATGCGGCCGTCCATGCCCTTGGCATAAAAGCTCAGCGGGTAGGGCACGCGCAAGACCACCCATTTGCCGCCGACAAGCGCCAAGAGGGCGTCGTTCTCGTTCCCGGTCGAGATCGGTACGTCCTTGCCGAGACCCAGCGTATCGTGCTGGTCGACCCAGGTGTAATAGCTCGCCTCGGCGCTGTTCTTGCCGATGCCGGCAAAGCCCGGTCCGGGGTATTGATAGAAGGTCCAGCCCTCCGGGCACTGGTCGCCGGTGGCTTTGGGGCCGCTCAGCGGACCCTTGCATTTTCTGCGGTCGAAGCTGCCGAGATGGCCGCTGCCGAGCGAGACCCAGACTACGCCTTTGCTGTCGATGTCGCCGCCGCGCGGCCCGTAGCCCGGCGCCGGAACCTTGTAGAACTCGGTCAGCATGGTCGCCGGCGGGTTGGCGCCGGGCACGACGCGCACAATGCCGCCGGTGCCGCCAAAAACATTGACGGTGCCCCACACCGAGCCGTCGATCGGGCTCGGCATGATCGCATAGAGCCCCGAGCCGGTGAGGCGCTGGTCTCCCGGCGGATCGGCCGCCTGGTTCGCCGCCGCCGCGACGTCGCGCTTGCCGTTCCCGTCGGTGTCGAGGATCAAGGCGCTCCAGCCCTGCGCCGCCTCGGCCGCCTTCTCGACGTCATGGGTGGCGGCGAGCACCGCGTCGAACTTTTTGGTGTCGAGCCAGCCGATCACCGGACCGCCGCCGCTCGTCCACAACGTATCGTCCTTGTCAAAGCCGAACTGCAGGTGATGGGTGCCAAAGCAGGTATCGATGAACGTGTATGTCATCGTCTTCGGATCGAGCATCGCCAATTGGCGATAGCTCTTGTCGAGCGGAAACAGCTTTGCCGAGACAAGCGGCGAACCCTCCTTGCAAAAGGCCGGCTCGTTATTGGGAGCGCGCACCGACGCCGTCAGCCACAGCCGGCCCTTGTCGTCGAACATTTGGTTGTGGTTGTTGACGCGCACATGCCAGATCTGGCGATCGCCCCAATAGGCCGAAGGCATCACCGGCTTCAAGGTCGCGGCGTTGCCCGGCCCCAGCGATTCCGGCATCTGGGGATCGCGCACCGGCGCCTTGAAATAAGTCACCGTGTTGGTTTTCGGATCGAGGATCGGCAATTCGTCGGTACTGTATTCGGTCGCGCCGAAGACCGGACCGTAGGCGTTGACGGTCGGGTTGCGCTTGTCGGTCGAGATCGAGTCGTGCAGATAGGTATGGTCGCTGCCCCACGCCCATTCGGTGATCACGACAGTGCGCTCGACCCCCTGCGGCCGCGGCGGGTGCGCGGAGGGCAGCGCGCCCTTGGCGATGCGGTCGGTCCAATCGGCAAAATAGGCGAACGGCGCGCCGCCGAGCCGCCCGGCGAGCGGGTTGATCATGAACGGCGCCGACTGGCCCGACTGGACGCGGCGCCGCCAGGCGTCGAGCGAGGACATGCCGCTGAACGCCGCCGGAAGCGTGCGGGTTGCCTCCTGGCCGAGCTGGTGGCAGCCAACGCAGTCGCGGTTGCGCAAGGTCAGCAGCCAATCCTGCTGGGTCTCCTTCGCCGGGATGCCGTGCTTGCCGTCGAACCGGCTCTTGTCCGGGATGTGCAGCATCGCATACCAGTAGATCGCCGGGTCGTAATGCGCCGCCTCCGCCGCATCGGGCGCCGGCACCGCTGCGAGATCGAGCCTCTGTCCCGGCTTGGCGCGCATCTTCGGCGAATCGACAAGCCCGTATCCGCGCACCCAGACGGAATAATCCGCCCGCGGCAGATCCGGGATCAGATAGCGGCCGCGCTCGTCGGTGACGACGATGCGGGCAAATCTGGTCGGCAATTCGGTCGTTTCGGCGATGACCCACACGCCGCCCTCGCCCCCGTGCGGGCTCGACACGACGCCGCCGATGTCGTGCGCGCCGATTTTGATCGCCGCCTCGTCCTGCGACTGCGGCTGCGTCTGGGCCGCCGCCGGCAGGCCCGAGGCGAGCGCGATCATCGCGACGCTCAGCAGTGCCGCCCGCAATTTCTGCGTCTTCATGGTTCTTCCTCCCCGTTCGGACCTATGGAAATCCAATCCGGGGCGGCCGGCAAGGGTCGCCGAGTCGGAAAATGGGCGTTCCTAGGGTTGGCGCAGATTGCCGAAGAACGGGCTCAGCACCCGGTCGCCGGGCTTGGCGTCGAGGCGCGCGGCGGTGCCGCCCGGCAGTTCGACGACCGCCCGCACCGGCGCCGCCGCCGCGATCACCGCGTCGGACATCGGCGTCGCGTTCGCGGCGATGTTGACGATCCGGCCGCTCCCGTCGACAAACAGCATGTCGAGCGGGATCAGGGTGTTGTGCATCCACATCCGGGCGACGGTCGGAGCGTCGAATTCGAACAGCATGCCGGAATCGGGCGCGAGACGGCGGCGGAACATCAGCCCCTGCTCCATCTGCGCCGGCGTCTTCGCGACCTCGACCCGGAACCGGTGGCGGCCGGTCGCGGTCACGATCACGAGCGGCGCGCTGGCGAAACTCATTTCCGCCGCGACGGCGCGGCCGGCCGGGCCGGCGGCGAGCACGGCGAGGACGAGAACGGCGGCGCGACGCGTCATCATCGGAAAACAGCCTCCCCTTCGATTCGCCGAGGCGGAACGGCCGCCCTCACCCGAGCCCGCCGCCCAGATAGAGGCCGGCAAAGACGAGAGCGGTGCCGACGCCCATCAGGGCAAAGGCGAAGGGCGCCCGCCCGCGCGCGGTGCGGCCGAGATTGAAGCCGATCACCATGACCGCGAAACCGAAGAGGCTCACGAGGTTGAAGCCGAAAGCCAGGTTCCGGATCAGTACCGGCGGGACGCTCATCGCGCCACTTTAGAGCACCTAACACAGCCCGTCACGGCGTGCGGCGCGCGGCGGCTCGACCGCGGCCGCGCGCCGGCGTAGGCTCGCCCCCGGAAGCGCTTTCGAGAGGGTGGAGAACAAAGATGCAGGTGACGCGGATCGGCGATTTCGAGGTGCGGCGCATCATCGAGTTCGAGGGCCCGTTCATCGCGCCCGAGGATTTCTTCCCCGATTTCGATCCCGAAGTGTTGCGGGAGAACCCCGATCTGACCGGACCGCGGCTGATCGATGCGGCAAGCGGCCGGCTCGTCTTCAGCTTTCACAGCTTTCTGGTCAGGACCGGGCATCACACGATCCTGATTGATTCCTGCCTCGGCAACGACAAGGAGCGCCCGGCGCGGCCGCAATTTCATCGGCTGCGCACCTCCTATCTCGCCGATCTCGCCGCGGCCGGGGTGCGGCCCGAGGAGGTCGATTACGTGATGTGCACGCACCTGCACTGGGATCACGTCGGCTGGAACACGCGTCTCGTCGACGGAAGCTGGGTCCCGACCTTCCCCAACGCGCGCTATGTCATGGCCCGCCGCGAGTTCGAGCACTGGCAGGAGGTCACGCAGCGCGGCGAGGACACGCCCCACCGCACCGCCTTCGAGGACAGCGTCTTGCCGGTCGTGCGCACCGGCCAGTCGCTGCTCGTCGGCGACGATTTCGCGATGGAGGACGGGCTGTGGTTCGAGAGCGCGCCCGGCCACACCCCCGGCAACATCGTCATCCATGCCCGCTCGCGCGACGCCTATGCGGTCTTCACCGGCGACGTCGTGCATCATCAGCTCCAGCTGGCGAAGCCGGAATGGTCGACGCGCGCCTGCAGCGACATGGACTTGTCGCGCCAGACGCGCACCCGCCTCATCGCGGAACACGCCGAGCGCGGCACCTTGCTATTGCCGGCCCATTTCCCGGCCCCGACCCTCGGCCGCATCCGCCGCCACGGCGGCGCCTACCGGTATGCGTTTGAATAGATTTTCACCGCAGAGACACAGAGAGCACGAAGAATGCTTCGTGCTTTCCTGTCATACCGGCGAAAGCCGGTATCCATGGCAGAAGTGGATCCCGGCTGGAGCCTGTCCTCGGGCCGCGCTCCGCGCGGACCCGGGGGCCGGGATGACAAGACTTGTCTCTGTGATCTCCGTACCTCTGTGGTGAACAAACGAGGATGGGCTTAGCGGAAGGGGATTGACGATGGCGAGGATGACGGGCGGCGGCGCTTTGGTCGAGATGCTGCGCCGGCACGGGGTGGATACGGTCTTCGCTTTGCCGGGGGTGCAGAACGACGCCTTGTTTGTCGCCTTTTACGACGCCGGCGAAGCCTTGCGCATCGTCCATACGAGGCACGAGCAGGGCGCCGCCTATATGGCTTTCGGCTATGCCAGGGCGAGCGGCAAGGTCGGGACCTATGCGGTCGTGCCGGGGCCGGGGCTCCTCAATACGACGGCGGCGCTCGCCACCGCCTATGCGACCAACACCCCGGTCCTGTGCATCAGCGGCCAGATCCCCTCGGACTCGATCGGCCGCGGCTTTGGCCTGCTGCACGAGATCCCGGACCAGCTCGCGATCTTGAAGGGCCTGACCAAATGGGCGGCGCGCATCGACCATCCGAGCGAGACCGGAAAGCGCATCAACGAGGCCTTCCGGCAGTTGCGCGACGGCCGGCCGCGCCCGGTCGGGCTCGAAATGCCGCCCGACGTGATGGCGCTCGCCACCGAAATCGCTTTGCCGGCAGCCGAGCCGCCCCCGCCGCCGCCCCCGCCCGACCCGGAAGCGATCGACCGCGCGGCGGAACTGCTCGCCGCGGCGAAAAAGCCGCTGATTTTTGTCGGCAGCGGCGCCGTCGCGGCCGACGCCGAGGTCGAGGCCGTGGCGGAGATGCTCGAAGCGCCGGTCGTCAGCTTTGTCGGCGGCAAGGGCGTCCTCTCCGACCGCCACTACCTCGCCCAGTCGCTTGTCGCCGGGCACGCGCTTTGGCGCGAAGCCGACGTCGTGCTCGCAATCGGCACCCGCCTCAACCAGCCGCAGATGCGCTGGGGCGTCGACGCCGACCTGAAGCTCATTCGCATCGACATCGACCCGGTCGAGATCAACCGCATCCTGAGGCCGACGATCGGCATCGTCGCCGACGCCAAGGCGGCGCTCGCCGCGCTTCACCCGGCGCTCCTTCGGCGCAACCCGAAGCGGGCCTCGCGCAAGGACGAGCTCGAAGCGCTGAAGGCCCGCACCTTGGCCGATCTTTCCGACCGGCTTGGGCCGCAATGCGACTATCTGCGCGCGATCCGCGCCGAGCTTCCCGACGAGGGGATCTATGTCGAGGATCTGACGCAGGTCGGCTATGTCGGGCGCGTCGCCTTCCCGGTCTACCGTCCGCGCACCTACATCCACAGCGGCTATCAGGGGACCTTGGGCTTCGGCTTTGCCACCGCGCTCGGCGCCAAGCTCGGGCGGCCCGATCTGCCGGTCGTCTCGGTCTCGGGAGACGGCGGCTTCATGTACAACGTCCAGGAATTGTCGACCGCGGCGAAGCACGGCATCGACATCGTCGCGATCGTCTTTGCCGACGGCGCCTTCGGCAATGTCCGCCGCATGCAGAAGCTCGATTACGGCAACCGCCTGATCGGCGTCGATCTGTCGAACCCGCACTTCCCCAAACTGGCCGAGAGCTTCGGCGCCGCCGGCGTGCGCACGACGAGCCCCGAGGGCCTGCGCCGCGAACTCGCCGCCGCGTTGAAGCGCCGCGGCACGACCCTGATCGAGGTCGCGGTCGGCGAGATGCCCGACCCGTGGAAGACCCTGGTCATGCCGCGCGTGCGCGGCCGCCGCTGAGAGCTTGGTCATGGACAAGACAAAGCTCGAAGCTCTGCGCGCCAAATATGCCGATTCCCGCGAGATCGACGTCGCGCGCCCCGAATTCCAGGAGGCGCTGGCGCTCGCTTTCGAGGGCGGGGATCGCCGCAAACTGCCTTATGCCGGGATCGCGACATTGCTCGACCTGCCCTATCGGCCCGATTGTTCCGGGCTCGACGTGGCGCTCGTCGGGGTGCCGATGGATCTCGGCGTCACCAACCGCGCCGGCGCCCGGCTCGGGCCCCGGGCGGTGCGCGCGGTCGAGCGCATCGGCCCGTGGAACCACGCGCTCGCGGTGGCGCCGCGCGCCCGCTGCGCCGCGGCCGACATCGGCGACGTGCCGTTTTCGTCGCGCTACAGCCTCGACGGTTCGATCGCCGACATCGAGGCGTTCTACGCCCGCCTCGCCGCCGCGGGGGTAAGGCCGATCTCGGTCGGCGGCGACCATTCGATCACCTATCCGATCCTGAAGGCGCTCGGCGCCGGGCGGCCCCTGGGCTGCGTCCATATCGATGCGCATTGCGACACGATGGGCGCCTATGAGGGGACCAAATTCCACCACGGCGGCCCGTTCCGGCAGGCGGTGCTTGCGGGCGCGCTCGATCCCGAGCGCACCGTGCAGATCGGCATCCGCGGCCCGGCCGAGACGCTGTGGGGCTTCTCCTACGAATCCGGCATGACCGTGTTGCACATCGAGGAGGTCGAGCGGCTCGGCGTTGAAGGCGTTGTCGAGAGGGCGCGGGCGGTGGTCGGCGACGGCCCGACCTACATCTCGTTCGATGTCGACGGGCTCGACCCGGCTTTCGTCCCCGGCACCGGCACGCCCGAGACCGGCGGGCTGACCCCGCGCGAGGCGCAGCGCATCCTGCACGGGCTCAAAGGGCTCGACATCGTCGGCGGCGACGTCGTCGAGATCGCCCCGCAATACGACCCGACCAGCAACACCGCTATGGTCGGCGCACAAATGCTGTTCGAGATCTTCTCGCTGGTCGTGCTCGGCCCGAACTTCCGCCGCCGCTCCGCCGGCTGAGGACTTGTTCAAGCGGCGGAATGCGCTACACGCGCCGCTCGGCCAGCAGGTCGCGGATCTCTTCGAGCAGGATCTCGCTGCGCGGCGGCGGAGGCGGCGGCGCGGCTTCGGCTTCCCGGCGCACGTGCAGGCGGGTCAGCGCCTTGATCAGCCAGAACACGGCAAAGCTGACGATCAGGAACTGGATCACGGTGTTGACGAACACCCCGATATTGAGCGTCACCGCGCCGGCCTTTTGCGCCTCGGCCAAGGTCGCCGCCGCCGGCCCCTTCAGCGTGATGAAGATGTTGGAAAAGTCGATGCCGCCGACGACGAGGCCGATGACCGGGGTGAAGATGTCCTTGACGAGGCTGTTGACGACGCCGGTAAAGGCGACGCCGATGATGATGCCGACGGCGAGGTCGACGACGTTGCCGCGCATGATGAAGGCGCGGAACTCGTCGATCCACACCGGCCGCCGCATGCGGATCGGCGCCATGGCTCGTTCGCTCATCGCAGTCTCCCTTTGCTGATCCGCGGCCTCGCCGCCGCAGCGAAGTCGCCGATCTTACCGACATCTTAAGGCGTTTTTGCCGGGCTTGCCACCACAAGGGGGGTATTTCCGACCCCTCGCCCTTGCGGGATCCTGGCGGACGGGACAAAACTGGGGCTGTGACCGCCGCCTCCCCGCCCGCCCCCGTCCTGCCTCCGACCCGGCAGGCGATCGCGCGTGCCGCCGAACTCCTGCGCGCCGGCCGGCTCGTCGCCTTTCCGACCGAGACCGTCTACGGCCTCGGGGCCGACGCCGCCGACGAGCGCGCCGTCGCCGCGATCTTCGCCGCCAAGGACCGGCCGCGCTTCAACCCGCTGATCGTGCATGTGCCGGGGCTTGCCGAGGCCCTGTCTCTGGCCGATTTCGACGCACGCGCGCGCAAGGCCGCGGCGCAGTTCTGGCCCGGGCCGCTGTCGCTGGTCCTGCCCCGCCGCCCGCAGAGCGGCCTGTCGCTGTTGGCCAGCGCCGGGCTCGACACACTGGCGTTGCGGGTCCCGGCGCATCCGGTTGCGCAGGCGCTGCTGCGCGCCGCCGGCCGACCGGTCGCGGCGCCCTCGGCCAATCGATCCGGCCGGGTCAGTCCGACGACGGCGCAGCA
>DATFCQ010000057.1:0-6561 GCA_035252905.1 Allostellaceae bacterium
AGAACCGTAGGGCGGAAAAGCGCAGCGCATTCCGCCAATTATATCTCCGACCTTTATACGACCTCGCCGCCGGGCGGGATCGGCGGAGCGGCGGTCTGCTGGCGGCGCAAGAGTTCGGAGAAGTCGATCGGATTGATCATCAACGGCGGAAATCCGCCGTCGCGCGTCGCGTCGGCAATGACGGCGCGGGCAAACGGAAAGATGATGCGGGGCGTCTCGACCAGGATCAATGTCGGCAGGATCGCTTCCGGCGCGTTTCTGATCGTGACCACGGCGCCGTAGACGAGTTCGACCAGGAATACGGGGTCGTTCTCGATCCGTGCCGAGGCGTTGATGGCGAGCGTGACCTCGAACACCTCGGGAGCGAGATTGCGGGCGTTGACGTCGACATTGATGTCGACCTGGGGCTGCGCGCTCGGCTGGATCAGGCTCTGCGGCGCCCGCGGGTTCTCGAACGACAGGTCCTTGACGTATTGGGCGTTGACAATGAGCTGCTGCGGCTCCGCCGCGGCCGCCGGCTGGCCGTTCTGACCGTTGCCCCTCGTCATTTCCGACATGGTCTCTCCTCGGCAGATCGCCTGATCCGGTCGTCTCAATCCGGTTGCGGCATCAACAACGGCTCGGCCGCGGCGTCCGGGCGGGTCGGGTCGATGCGCAGAACCGCGCCGTTCGGCACGGCAAGGCCGGTCAGCGCCCGGATGAAGCCCCAATGGGTGACGATGGCGGCGTCGCGCCAGGACCCCGCCGCCATCCGCGAGCGGAAGACCTCGCCGCGCGCGGCGATCGCCGCCTCGCTCTCCTCCTCACGCGGCCACCATGGGTCGGCGAGATGGTCGAAAACAAGGGCGGGCCACAGGGCGCGCAATTCCGCGAGAGGCGAGCCGATGTCGCAAACATAGACAAAACGCTCGGCCACCGCGGCATCGACCGCAATCGGCAGGTCAAGTTCCGCGGCGATGATCGCGGCGGTTTCGAGCGAGCGCCGGTAGGGGCTCGCGATCAGGCGCTGCACGCCATGACCGGCCAAGGCGCGGGCCGCCTGAAGCGCCTGGCGCCGCCCATCCTCGGTCAGGTGCGGGTCGCGAATTCCGGGATCGCGCCGCGTGACGGAAAACACCCGATTGAATTCGGTCTGGCCGTGACGGATCAGGATCACGTTCGCTCGCTGTTTTCACCCGGTAATGCCGGCCGTCCGCCCCGTGAGCCGTCCGCCATGCCCGCAGCAGCAACGGAAGTCTGGCCGGGCTTTTGTCCGGCCCGCTTGCCGGTGCGGGAGGGACAGCCTATCTACTCCATAACTCGAAACAGAGGCGAGCCCGGGCGACGCCCGGGAGCCGGCGAGGCGCGGAACGGGATGGACGGTTTGGGTCAATATTTCGACATCATCCTGTTCGCGATGATCGCCGGGTTCCTGGTGCTGCGGTTGCGCAGCATACTCGGCCGTCGCACCGGCTTCGAGCGCGATCGCCATCGCGATTTCTTTGCACGTCGGCCCGGCGCAGCGCCGGGCAAGGTAACGGCGGTCCGCGAGCACGGCAAGCCCGGGCTGCTTCCGGTGCAGGTCCTGCCGCCGGCCGATACGGTCGCCACCGGGATAGAAGCTGTGCGCCGCGCCGATCCGGGTTTCGATCCGGGCCGTTTTGTCGCGGGCGCGCGCAGTGCCTTCACGCTGATTGTCGAAGCCTTCGCCAGGGGTGACACTGCGGCGCTGCGGCCGCTGCTCGGCGAGGAAGTCTACCGCGCCTTCGCCACGGCGATCGAAAATCGCCGGGCCGCCGGGGAGACCCTCGAAACTCGGATCCTGCGAATCGAGGACGTGGACATCACCCGGGCCGGTCTCGACGGGCACACCGCGCGGGTGACGGTCAAATTCGTCTCCGAGCAGATCAATGTGACGCGGGCGAGCGAGGGAAGCGTCGTCGATGGCGACCCCGAGCATTCGAGCGAGAAAATCGACATCTGGACCTTCGCGCGCGATACGCGCTCGGCCGATCCGAACTGGGCCCTGGTGGCGACGGGCGCCTGAACCCGCTCTGCTGCTGCGCCGCGGCGCAGCCTTTCTGCTGTTGCTGCTCCTCGTCGAGGGTCTGGTCCGAGACATCGGGCCGTCGCGCCTGACGCTCGCGCCGGTGACGTTCGACCGCCTGAGCGGGTGGCGGCACGACGGCGTGGCGGCGGCGCTATTGCCCTTCCTCAAATCCTGTTCCCGCTTTCTCGCCCGGCCCGAAACGGCGCCTTTCGATTCGTTGCCGAGCCGGGTCGATTACGGACAGGTCGGCGACTGGCGGGCGCCCTGCCGGGCCGCCCTCTCTCTGCCGCAGGGCGATGACGCCGCCGCCCGGCGCTTTTTCGAGGGCAATTTTGTTCCGTTCGCGGTCGCCGACCGGGGCGAACCGCAGGGGCTCTTTACCGGCTATTTCGAGGTCGAGCTCAAAGGCTCGCGGCGGCGCCACGGACCCTATCAGACCCCGCTCTACCGGCGCCCGCCGCGCGATCTCGCGACGCGCTACAGCCGCGCCGAGATCGAGGACGGCGCGCTCAAGGGGCGGGGCCTCGCCCTCGTCTGGGTCGACGATCCCATCGCCGCCTTTTTTCTGCAAATCCAGGGATCGGGCGTCATAAAGCTCGACGACGGCACGGCGATCCGGGTCGGCTATGCCGGGCAGAACGGCAGGCCCTATGTCCCGATCGGGCGCGTCCTGCTCGAACGCGGAGTGATCCCGCGCGCCGAATTGACGATGCAGCGGCTGCGCGACTGGCTGAAGGCGCATCCGAAAGAGGGCGACGCATTGCGCCGGCAGGATCCTTCCTATGTCTATTTTCGCGAGATCAAGGGCGACGGCCCGATCGGCGCCGAGGGCATCGCCCTGACGGCAGAGCGCAGCCTGGCGGTCGACCGCCATTTCATCCCGTTGGGCGTGCCGATCTGGCTCGATGCGCAGCAGCGCTTCGGGACAAAAGCCCGGCTGCGCCGCCTTTTTGTCGCGCAGGACACCGGCGGCGCGATCCGCGGCCCGGTGCGCGGCGACCTGTTCTGGGGCACCGGAGCGGCAGCCGGGGTGAGCGCCGGCGCGACCAACGCCTATGGCCGCTATTTCGTCCTGTTGCCGCGCGCCGTCGCCGACCGGCTCGCGGCGACGAGCTGAGCGTTGCCGGCCGCCGGATCGGCGCCGCCTCACCCCCTCCCAACCCTCCCCCATCGAGGGGGAGGAAGCAAGATAAGCCCTCCCCCTTGATGGGGGAGGGTTGGGAGGGGGTGAGCTGCATCGACGGATTGAATCCGCGGCCCGACCGCCCCTAATGTGAGCTTCTCCCGCGATTTGGAGTCCTGCCGATGGCCGAGCGCCCGGCCCGTGTCGCGCTCTTTGTCACCTGCCTCGTCGATCTGTTCCGGCCGACGGTCGGCTTTGCTGCGGTCAAATTGCTGGAAGAAGCCGGCTGCACGGTCGAGGTGCCGATGACGCAGACCTGCTGCGGCCAGCCGGCCTATAATTCGGGCGACCGCGCCGACGCAAGGGCGATCGCCCGGCAGGTCATCGACGCCTTTGCCGGTTACGACTGCGTCGTCGCCCCGTCCGGCTCATGCGCCGGCATGATCCGGGTACATTACCCCGAACTCTTCGCCGACGACCCGGCCGTATTGCCGCGGGCGCGGGAATTGGCCGGGCGGACCTTCGAACTCGTTTCGTTTCTGGTCGATGTGCGCGGCCTCAAACAGGTGGCGGCGCGCTGGGATCGCCTCGTCACCTATCACGATGCCTGCTCCGGCCTGCGCGAACTCGGCGTCAAGGAGCAGCCGCGCCGGCTGCTTGCCGAGGTCGCGGGGCTCCGCCTCACGGAATTGCCGGGGGCCGAAGCGTGCTGCGGCTTTGGCGGCACCTTCTGCGTCAAATATCCGGCGATCTCGGACAAGATGGTCGGCGACAAGGAGGCCGACATCGTGGCCACCGGCGCCGAGGCGGTCCTGGCCGGCGATCTCGGCTGCCTCCTCAACATTGCGGGCAAATTGTGCCGCCATGGACGCAGGGTCGAGGTCCGCCACGTCGCCGAAGTGCTTGCCGGCATGACCGGCGCGGCGCCGCCGATCGGCGCTGCGCGATAACGAGCGCGAAGAGACCCATGCTCGCCACCAGCCGCAACTTCAAGAGCAATGCCGAAGCGGGGCTCGCCGACGAAACCCTGCAGCGGGCCCTGGCCAGGGCGCAGACCGGCTTTCCGCTGCGCCGCCGCCTTGCGGTCGAGCGGCTGCCGGAATTCGAGGCCCTGCGCGACGAAGGCCGCGCGATCAAGGAGCACACCCTCGCCCATCTCGATTTCTATCTCGAACTTTACGAGGAGAAGGTCACCGAAGCGGGCGGGCGGGTGCATTGGGCGCGCACCGCCGAGGAGGCGCGCGCCGCCGTCTTGGAGATTTGTCGCGCCGCCGGCGCCGCGACCGTGACCAAGGGCAAATCGATGGTCGCCGAGGAGATCGCGCTGAACGAGCATCTCGCGGCCCACGGCATCACCCCGATCGAGACCGATCTCGGCGAGTACATCATCCAATTGCGCCGCGAGCCGCCGAGCCACATCATCGCCCCGGCGATCCATCTGGTGAAGGAGCAGGTTGCCGACACCTTTCGCGCCGCGCATCAGAGCCTCCCCGTCGCCCGCCCGCTCGGCGAGGCGCGCCAGCTCTGCGACGAGGCCCGCGCGATGTTGCGCCCGCGTTTTCTCGCCGCCGATGTCGGCATCACCGGGGCCAATTTCCTCGTCGCCGAAACCGGCTCCAATATCATCGTGACCAACGAGGGCAACGGCGATCTGACGCAGATCCTGCCGCGCGTCCACATCGTCCTCGCAAGCCTCGAAAAGCTCGTGCCGAGTTTCGAAGACGCCGCCACCCTGTTGCGGCTGTTGGCGCGCTCGGCGACCGGGCAGGAATTCTCGTCCTACACGACGGTGTCGACCGGCCCGCGCCGCCCGGACGACCTTGACGGTCCCGAAGAATACCACGTCGTCCTCGTCGACAACGGGCGCAGCGCCCTTCTCGGCGGCGAATTCCAGGACATGCTGCGCTGCATCCGCTGCGCCGCCTGCCTCAACCATTGCCCGGTTTATACCGCGGTCGGCGGGCACGCCTATGGCTGGGTCTATCCGGGGCCGATGGGGGCGGTGTTGACGCCGAGCCTCATTGGCATCGCCGAGGCCGGACCCCTGCCCAACGCCTCGACCTTTTGCGGGCGCTGCGAAAGCGTGTGCCCGATGAAGATCCCGTTGCCGAAGATGATGCGGCATTGGCGCGAGCGCGAATTCGCCGCCGGCCTCCAACCGCGCGCCGCCCGCGCCGGCCTCCGATTGTGGGCGTTTGCGGCGCGCCGTCCCGCCCTCTATCACGCGCTCGCCGGGCTGGCGAGCCGCGCGCTCGGCTGGGCCGGACGGGAGCGGGGGCGCTTCCGCGCGCTGCCCCTGGCTGCGGGCTGGACCCAGGTGCGCGACATGCCGGCGCCGGAAGGGCGCAGCTTTCACAGCCTGTGGGCCGAGCGGCAGCGGCGGGAGGCGAAAAGATGACGGGCGCGCGCCCAACCCCGCGCGCCCAGCCCCTCGGGATCTCCGATCCCGCGGGGACCCCGACAGAGCGCGCGGGGACCCCAAAGGAGGAGATCCTGTCGGGCATTCGCCGGTCCTTGCGGCGCGGTCCCGTCGACCCGGAGACGGCGGCGCAATTGCGGGCGCGCGTCGCCTCCCATCGCCGCAATCTGATCCCGGCGCGGGCGGCGGCGCTCGGCCACAGAGCGCAGGTCGACCTGTTTGTCGCAATGGCCGAAGAGGTGCAGGCGACAGTCGCGCGCGTTGCCTCGCCCGCGGAGGTGCCGGATGCGGTCGCCCGCTACCTGTCCGGCGAGAACCTGCCGGCCGAACTGGTCATGGCGCCCGATCCCGGGCTCGATGCGATCCCGTGGGCCGAGCGGCCGCTGTTGCGCATCCGCCGCGGCCGGGCCGAGGCCGAGGATGCGGCAAGCCTCACCCCCGCCTTTGCGGCGATTGCCGAGACCGGGACCTTGCTATTGATCTCGGGCCGGGCGACGCCGACGACGCTCAATTTTCTGCCCGACACGCATATCGTCGTGCTGCGCGAGGAGCAGGTCGTCGCCACTTACGAGGACGCCTGGGACCGGCTGTGCGCCCATGCCGAAGCGCAGGGAGGGCTGCCGCGCACCGCCAATTTCATCACCGGGCCGTCGCGCACCGCCGACATCGAGCAGCGCCTCGAATTGGGCGCGCATGGACCGCGGCGGCTGCATATCGTTCTGGTCGCGGGCGAAGCCAAAACAGAGGATGGCGGAAATCCCGAAAACGGCTAGAGGTCGGAGCCCCACGAATGGTTCCGGCAAGAAACCCTCACCCACCAGCCCTTTGGGCTGGTCCCCCCTCTCCCGCAATGCGGGAGAGGGTGCCGAGCGGAGCGAGGCGGGTGAGGGTCCCGCCGGTGTCCGGCATCGGGCTCCGTCCGTGAGGCGCTCGGCGTCTCCTCCCGATGATGCGCTGTGGCGCGAGGCGATGCGCGGCGTCGCGCCGCTG
>DATFCQ010000058.1:0-14421 GCA_035252905.1 Allostellaceae bacterium
CGGCCTTGACGTCGAGCGGCTGAAGCTTGCCGTCCTCGCCCCGCGCCCCCGGCCCGACGGCGATGACCTCGCCTTCCATCGGCTTTTCCTTGGCGGTGTCGGGGATGATGATCCCGCCGGCCGTCTTCTCTTCCTGCTCGACGCGGCGGATCAGCACGCGGTCGTGCAATGGACGAAACGTCATCAAAACCTCCTAAAACCCCGATCGGAAATGGTTTGGCACTCTCGCCCCGAGAGTGCTGCTTACATATTTTGGCCGGAAAGCATTGTCAAGCCGGGCTCCGGTGCTGCGGATTTTGACAAGCGCCGCGCCGCGCTGCACTCTATCCCGTTGTCAGGACGAAGCCCCGCTACCGACGAGCCGCCAAAATGCCGCGAACTGCCGATTGGGAGATACCGGGCGAGTTCCAGCCCAAGTCCGAGGACTGCGCCTTTGACCTCGATGCTGCGCTCGGCGCGGTCTTGGGTCTCAAGGCGACCGTCCCCGACGACGCCTTCACCGCCGCGACCTTGGGCACCGAGCGTGCCGGCAGCGGCGTCTTGATCCGCAAGGACGGGCTGGTCTTGACGATCGGCTACCTGATCACCGAGGCGGAATCGATCTGGCTGACCTCGGCCTCCGGCGGCGCCGTCCCCGGCCATGTGCTCGCCTATGACCAGGAGAGCGGCTTCGGTCTCGTCCAGGCGCTGGGACGCCTGCCGATAGCGCCGCTCGAACTGGGCTCGGGAACGCGCGTCGGCGCCGGCGACCGCGTGATCCTGGCCGCCGAGGGCGGACGTCGCCATGCCGTCGCCGCCCTTGTCGTCGCCCGCCAGGAATTCGCCGGATATTGGGAATACGTGCTCGATCGGGCGATCTTCACCGCACCGGCGCACCCGTTCTGGGGGGGCGCCGCATTGATCGGCGCCGACGGGCGGCTCCTCGGCATCGGCTCGTTGCACGTCCAGCACGCCAGCGGCAGCGGCCGCGAATTGCGCCGCGACGTCAACATGGTCGTGCCGATCGACCTGCTGCCGCCGATCCTCGACGATCTGTTGACCTACGGACGGCCGAACCGGCCGCCGCGGCCGTGGCTCGGGCTCTACGCCGCCGAGGTCGAGGATGCGATCGTCGTCGCCGGCGTCGCCGAGCGCGGCCCGGCGAGCAAGACCGGGCTCAAGCCCGGCGACCGCATCCTCGCGGTGCGCGACGAGCCGGTCGGGAGCCTCGCCGGGTTCTGGCGCAAGGTCTGGGCGGCGGGACCCGCCGGCAGCAGGATCGCCCTGCAGGTCGTGCGCGACGGCGAGCCGAAGACCGTCCGCATCGCCTCCGCCGACCGCACCCAGTTTCTGAAGGCGCCGCGCCTCCACTGACTGCCTGCCGCGGCCGTCGTGCTGCGAATGCGGCGGAATGCGCTACGCTTTTCCGCCCTACAATTCACTGTAGGGCGGAAAAGCGTAGCGAAGCGGAGCGTACTCCGCCGCCAATCCCAAGGCATTGACTTTTCTCGTCCTCGCCTGTAACGGGTGGTTGTATCCTGCCTGCAGAGGACCCTTTTTAGTGAGCTTTCTTGCCGTTTCCGCCGCCCCCTCTTCGCTCAAATCGAGACATCTGCGGCGCCTTGAAGCCGAATCGATCGGCATCCTGCGGGAAACCGTCGCGGAGTTTCGCAACCCGGTGATGCTGTATTCGATTGGCAAGGATTCGAGCGTCATGCTGCATATGGCGCGCAAGGCGTTCCATCCGGCCCCGCTGCCGTTCCCGCTGTTGCACATCGACACCGGCTGGAAATTTCGCCAGATGATCGCGTTCCGCGATGAGACGGCGCGGCGCCTCGGGCTCGATCTGATCGTCCACACCAATGAAGAAGGGCGCGCGCGCGGGATCAACCCGATCGCCTCGGGCTCGGCGCTCCATACCGCGGTGATGAAGACCGAGGCCTTGAAGCAGGCGCTCGATCGCCACGGCTTTGACGCGGCCTTTGGCGGGGCGCGGCGCGACGAGGAGAAAAGCCGCGCCAAGGAGCGCTTTTTCTCGGTGCGCAGTCCCGATCACGGCTGGAACCCGAAGCGGCAGCGACCCGAATTGTGGCGGCTCTACAATACGCGCCTCGGCGCACGCGAGACGATGCGCGTCTTTCCGCTGTCGAATTGGACCGAACGCGACGTATGGGACTACATCGCGGCCGAGGCGATCCCGGTCGTCCCGCTCTATTTCGCCGCGTTGCGGCCGGTCGTTCTGCGCGAGGGCGTGTGGATCATGGTCGACGACGAGCGGCTGCCGCTGGCGCCGGGCGAGCATCCCCAATTGCGCCGCGTGCGGTTTCGCACGCTCGGCTGCTACCCCTTGACCGGCGCGATTGAATCCGAAGCGGGGAATGTCGCCGAGATCCTCGCCGAACTGGCCTCCTCGCGCCATTCGGAACGGCAGGGCCGATTGATCGACGGCGATGAGGAAGCCGCGATGGAGCGCAAAAAGCGCGAGGGGTATTTCTGATGGCCGCCGACGGCGCCGCCGCCCCTGCGCACGACAAGGATCTGTTGCGCTTTCTGACCTGCGGATCGGTCGATGACGGCAAATCCACCCTGATCGGCCGGCTGCTCTATGATTGCGCGCTGATCCCGGCCGACCAATTGGCGGCGCTCGAACGCGAATCGCGGCGCTTCGGGACGACCGGCGGCGATCTCGATTTCTCGCTGTTGCTCGACGGGCTCGAAGACGAGCGCCAGCAGAAGATCACGATCGACGTCGCCTATCGCTTTTTCGCGACGCCGCGGCGCGCCTTCATCGTCGCCGATGCGCCGGGCCACGAGGAATTCACCCGCAACATGGCGACCGGGGCCTCGACCGCCGATCTTGCCGTGATCCTCGTCGACGCGCGCAAGGGCATTTTGCGGCAGACCCGGCGGCACGCCTTCATCTGCTCGCTGCTCGGCATCCGCCATCTGGTGCTCGCCGTCAACAAGATGGATCTGGTCGGCTTCGAGGAGCGCGTCTTCGAGGAGATCGCCACCCGGTTCTCGTCCTTTGCCGCGGGTCTTGGCAATCCGACGGTCCGCGCGATCCCGCTCTCGGCGCGCTTTGGCGACAATGTCGGCGAGCGCTCGGCGCGCATGAAGTGGTATCGGGGCCCGAGCCTTGTCGAGCATCTCGAAGGGGTCGAGACCGCCGCCGGCGCCGCCCAGCGGCCGTTCCGCTTTCCGGTGCAATGGGTCAACCGCCCCGATGCGGAATTCCGCGGCTTTTCCGGCACAATCGTCTCCGGCACCGTCAAGCCGGGCGACCCGGTGCTCGTCGCCGGCTCGGGGCGCACCGCGCGGATCAAGGAGATCGTCACCTTTGAGGGCAGCCTTGCCCAGGCCGAGGAAGGCGACGCGGTGACCTTGACTCTCGGCGACGAGATCGACATTGCGCGCGGCGATCTCCTGGCGGCGCCGACCGCGCCGCCGGAATGCGTCGACCAGTTCGCCGCTCATGTAATCTGGATGAGCGAGGATCCGCTCGTTCCAGGGCGCTCCTACCTGTTGAAGATCGGTGCCCGCACCGTGCCGGCGACGGTGACCGCGTTGAAGCACCGCATCGACGTCGACAGCCTCGCCCGTCTGGCCGACAGGACCTTGGCGCTCAACGAGATCGGCTTTTGCAATCTGGCGACGGCGGCGCCGGTGGCGTTCGACCCTTACGAGGTCAACCGCGACACCGGCGCCTTCATCCTGATCGATCGTTTTACCAACGAGACCGCCGGCGCCGGGATGATCGTGTTTGGCTTGCGCCGGGCCAGCAACATCCATTGGCAGGCGCTCTCCGTCGGACGGGCCGAGCGCGCCGCCCTGAAGGGACAGGCGCCGGCCGTGTTGTGGCTGACCGGATTGTCGGGCGCCGGCAAATCGACGATCGCCGATCTCGTCGAGCGCAAATTGCACGGAATCGGCCGTCATACGATGCTGCTCGACGGCGACAACGTGCGGCACGGGCTCAACCGCGATCTCGGCTTTACCGACGCCGACCGGGTCGAGAACATCAGGCGGATCGGCGAGGTCGCCAAATTGATGACCGAAGCCGGGCTGATCGTCATCTGCTCCTTCATCTCGCCGTTCCGCGCCGAGCGGAACATGGTGCGCGAACTGACCGCGCCGGCCGCGTTTCTCGAAATCTTTGTCGACACGCCGATCGAGGAATGCATCCGCCGCGACCCGAAGGGGCTTTACGCCAAGGCCAAAGCCGGTCGGATCGCGCATTTCACCGGGCTCGATTCGCCCTACGAGGCGCCGGAGAACCCGGAATTGCGGCTCCTGACGATCGGGGAGGACCCCGAGATCCTCGCCGAGCGCATTCTCGACGATCTGAAGGCCCGCCGGATCATCTGATCCGGAGATCAGATCGTAGGGCGGAAAAGCGCAGCGCATTCCGCCATTGCAGCGAGGCGGCGGAATGCGCCGCCCCGGCTGCGCCGGGGCAGCTTTTCCGCCTTACCGATCTCTGGGAGCATTGCGCCGCGACTCCCAGGAGCATAGTTTCCCGGGATGAAACGCGCGGTGATCTGTCGAAATCCAGACATTATGGGCGGCACGCCCGTGTTTTGCGGGACCAGAGTACCGGTACAGACGCTGCTCGACTACCTTGAGGCAGGCGATTCGATCGACGAATTCCTTGCCGGCTTTCCGTCGGTCACGCGCGCGCAGGTCATCGATTTTCTCGAAGCGACGAAAGACCGGCTCGTTGAATCAACGGAATGAGGGTCTTCCTCGACGAGTGCGTTGACTGGCGGCTCTTGCTCCTCAGCTTCTGGCGGTGATCACCTCAGCGAAGCCGGGACTGGTCACGATTATCGGCCCACCGTAGGCATCTCTGTCCTACCAATCTCCGTCGTCCGGGTTCTCGGGCAGGGTTTCGAGATAGCGGGCATAGGCGCAGGAGCCAAGCGCCTGCGCCAATTGCTGCAGACGCTCGCGGTCGATCAGGCCGAGGCGCCAGGCGACCTCTTCGACGCAGGCGATCTTGAGACCCTGGCGCAATTCGATCGTGCGCACGAACTCGGCGGCGGCGAGCAGCGAATCCGGGGTGCCGGTGTCGAACCAGGCAAAGCCGCGCCCGAGCCGTTCCACGGCGAGCCGACCGCGCTGCAGATAGGCGAGGTTGAGATCGGTGATTTCGAGTTCGCCGCGCGCCGAGGGCTTGAGCGAGGCGGCGAGTTCAGGAGCGGCATTGTCGTAGAAATAGAGGCCGGTGACCGCCCAGGGCGATTGCGGGCGGCTCGGCTTTTCGGCGATCTCGACCGCCCGGCCGGCGGCGTCGAAGGCGACGACGCCATAGGCCTGCGGATCGCGGACCTGATGGGCGAAGATCGTCGCCCCTTCGGCGCGCGCCGCCGATTGCCGCAACAAGGCCGACAACCCGCCGCCGTAAAACAGGTTGTCGCCGAGGATCAATGCGACGCGATCGTCGCCGACAAAGTCGCGGCCGATGATCAAGGACTGGGCGATGCCCTCGGGCTTGGGCTGCACGGCGTAGCGGATCGCGAGCCCCCACCGGCTGCCGTCGCCGAGCAGTTCGGCAAAGCGGGCGCGTTCGGCGGGTGCGGTGACGATCAGGAAGTCGCGGATGCCGGCCAGCATCAATGTGGTCAGCGGATAATAGATCATCGGCTTGTCGTAGACCGGCAGCAATTGTTTGCTGATCGCCAGGGTCATCGGGTAGAGCCGGGTGCCGTGGCCGCCGGCGAGGATGATGCCTTTCATTGCCTTTCCCTGAACGAAGGCTGGGGGCGCGCCGCCCCCACCCTAGCCCTCCCCCGCAGGCGGGGGAGGAGATGGCGGGTCTCCCTCCCCCGTGAACACGGGGGAGGGACGGGGTGGAGGCGAGCCGCCGGCTCTGGCCCGGTTTTCACCGGACGAGCCCGTTGCGAACAGTTCGGCGACGACCGCCGCGAGCCCGTCCGGCCAGGGCCGCGGCCGGATGCCGTAGGCCGCTCCGATCCGACCGCACTCCAGCAGCGAGTTCGGCGGGCGCCGCGCCGCAGTCCGATACTCGGCGCTGCCGATCGGCTCGATCCGCGGGCGCCGCCCGAGAAACGGGGCGGCCCTTTCGACGATTGCCTCGGCAAAACCGTGCCAGCTGACGGCGCCGGCGCCGGTCAGGTGGAAGGTGCCCCAGACCGCCGTCCCCTCGGCGACGCGCCGGGCGATGACGACGAGCGCCGCGGCGAGGTCGGCGGCCGCGGTCGGCGCGCCCCGCTGGTCGGCGACGACGCGCAGGATTTCGTCCTGCGCCGCGCGCCGCAGGATGGTCTTGACGAAATTCGTGCCATGCACGCCGTAGACCCAGGCGGTGCGCAGGATGACGTGCCGGGCAAGCGCCGCCCGCACCGCCCGCTCGCCCGCTTCCTTGCTTGCGCCATAAACGCCGAGCGGGGCCGCCGGGTCGTCTTCCGTATAGGGGACGGGTTTGGCGCCGTCGAACACGTAATCGGTCGAGAGATGGACAAGCGGCACGCCGCAATCGCCGCAGCAGGCGGCGAGAAGCGCCGCGCCGGCGCAATTGGTCTTCCAGGCGAGGTCGGGCTCGCTCTCGGCCCGATCGACGGCGGTATAGGCGGCGAGATTGACGGCGAGGTCGGGCCGCTCCCGCGCCAGGGCGCCGGCGACCGCAACGCCGTCGGCGATATCGACCGCGGCGCGGTCGAGCGGCGCAAGACTGACGCTCCGCGGCCAGGCGGCCCGGCGGACTTCGTACCCGACCTGCCCGCCGGCGCCAAAGACGAGAACCTTCATTCGATCCTCCCGCCGTCCGGCTCATAGCGGAAGACTGCGGGCAATTCGGCGAGAAGCGGGTGCTTCCGGTCGCGCTCGGACAAGAGCGCCTCGGCCGCGGCAATCGGCCAGGGGATGGCAAGCGCCGGATCGTTCCAGTAGAGCCCGCGATCCTGCGCGGCGGAGTAGGGCCGGCTGACCTTGTAGGTCACCTCGGTATCGGGTTCGAGCGTGCAGAAACCGTGGGCAAAGCCCTCCGGCACAAAGAGCTGGTTCCCTTCGGCGGCGCTGAGCCGCGCCGCCACGTAGCGGCCGAAGCTCGGCGAGCCCAGGCGCAGATCGACGGCGACGTCGAAGACGGCGCCGGCCGTCACCCATACGAGCTTGGCCTGGGCAAAGGGCGGGATCTGGAAATGCAGCCCCCGCACCGTGCCGCGCCGCAGCGACAGTGAATGATTGTCCTGGACAAAACGCACGGCGATGCCGTGCGCGGCGAGCGTGTCCTCGCGGTAGACCTCCGAGAAGAACCCGCGCGCGTCGCGATGGCGCGTCGGGACCAGGAGGCGCACGCCGGAGATCGCGGTATCGCTGACTTGCATGATCAGAAGGCGGTCTGAAGGAAGAGGAGAGGCGCGGGTGCGCCGGGGAAATGCGCCGCCGGTCCGCTTACCGGGTTCACGGCGGCGGGTCAACTTTGAAGGCGACCGATCGTACCGGAAGCGGCGGAACCGCGCGCTCCTCGCGGGCATCGGAAAAGCGCGCACAGGGGGTGCGCCAGGGGTAGGAGACCCGCGGCGGGAAGGCGAGGGCGATCGTCGGGTCCCAAAGCGACAGATTCGGGCTGAAATAAGGATCACGATCGAGAACCGCCCCCCACCGCGCGCGCATATAACGGGCTTCGCGCCGGAACCTGTGTTGCTGGTTGGGCAAGAGATCCGAGGGGCGCGAAGCGGATTCGTGGTGATAAAGCAGGGCCTGCGGCGTCCATGCGATCAGATAGCCGCGCTCGCGCAGGCGCAGACAGAGATCGACGTCGTTGAACGCCACCGGCAGGTTGACGCCGTCGAACCCGCCGATCTCGGTGAAGACCCGGCGGCGCATGGCGAGACAGGCCGCGGTGACGGCCGACAGATTCTGCTGCAATCGGGCCCGGCCGAAATAGCCGGGGTCGCGGGCATGGCGCCGCAGGTGAAAATGCGCGGCAACCCCGCCCATCCCCAGAATGACGCCGCCGTGCTGGACGCGGCCGTCGGGGTAGAGGAGCTTGGCGCCCACCGCCCCGATCTCGGGCCGGGCGGCATTGGCCGCCAGATGCCTCAGCCAGTCCTTGTCGATGATTTCGGTGTCGTTGTTGAGGAAGAGCAGGATCTCGCCGTCGGCATGGTCCGCCGCCCAATTGTTGATCGATGAGAAATTGAACGGCTGCGCATAGCGCAAGACGCGGACGCGCCGGTCGGCCCCGATCCGGCGATAGAGCGCTTCGGTCGCCGTCTCGCGGCTCTGGTTGTCGACGATCAAGACCTCGAAGTTGCGGTAGTCGGTGGCGCCGAGGATGCCGTCGAGGCAGCGCGCCAACAGATCGCTGCGGTCGCGGCTCGGAATGATGATCGCAACGCGGGGCTCGGCGGCGAGCGGGTAATGGATTTCCTGAAACGACAGACCGGGCGCGAAATCGACTCTGGCACAGAGGCCGCGCCGCTCCAGATGGTCGGCGACCGCGTTGCGGGCGGCGGTCCGGGCGTGGGGTTTTGCCGTGGGGGAGCGGGCCGCCGAGCCGGCGATGGCGCGCCAGTGGTAGAGGATATGCGGGATGTGGCGGATGCGCCCGGCCTCTGTCCTTGCGACGACGCGCAGAGCGAGATCGTAGTCCTGGCTGCCGTCGAACTGCCGGCGAAACCCGCCGACCTCCCGGATCAGCGCGGTGCGGTAGACGCCCAGATGGGAGATCATGTTCTGCGCCAGGAACAGATCCGGGTTCCAGTCGCTTTTGAAATGCGGATCGAAGCGCCGGCCGCGGCGGTCGATCTTGTCCTCGTCGCTGTAAATCAGATCCGCGGCGGGATGGCGGAGGATCTCGCGGGCGACAAGGTAGAGGGCATGGACCGGCAGGACGTCGTCGTGATCGAGGAGGGCGACGAACGCGCCGGCGGCGAGGGTAAGGGCGCTGTTGCTGGCGGCCGAGATGCCGCCGTTCTCCGGCCGGCGAACCACCCGGATGCGCGGGTCCGCGGCCTCATATTCGGTGAGGACGCGCGCGACATGCGGCAGGGTGGAGGCGTCGTCGGCGATGCACAATTCCCAATTCGGATAGAGCTGGTCCCGCACCGAAGCGAGGGCCGCCCGCAGAAACGGCTCCGGAGGGTTGAACACCGGCATCACGACCGAGATCAGCGGCCGGTCTGCGAAGCTCGCGATCTCGGCGAGGATCGCGTCGCGGTCGGCGGCGGAGATCGTGTCGTACAGGCGCACCCAACGTCGGTAGGCGTCGGGCCGGCCGATCCGCCGCATCCTGTCGTAAAAATAGACGAAATGACCCCGGTAGAAGCCGATCGCCAGGCGCTGCATCGGGCCCGGCAACAGCGCCAGTCCCCTTTGCAGGGCGCTCTTGACCCGGGGGCTCATCGGGCGGCGCGGATCGCGGCCGCGCCTTGCCAGGGGCGCCGGCTCAAGGCAAGGCGCCGGCCGGAGGCGCGTCCGGCGCGAGCCTTGGCGCCGTCGCCAGTTGCCGCAACAGGCCGACAAAGCAGGGCGCGGCAACGCGCAGCGAATAGAGTTGCTCCGCCCGCCGCCGTCCCGCCTCTCCCATCCGGCGCCGCAACTCCGGGTCGCCGTGGAGGCGCGACAGCGCCGATACCCAGTCGGCGTCGCAGGCGGCAAGAAATCCCGTCTCGCCGGGGATCACGATGTCGCAATTGACGCCGACCGGCGAAGCGATGACGGGCAGCGCCCCCGCCATGAACTGGATCAATTTGTAACCGCATTTGCCGCGTTCCCAGGGCTGGTCCGGCAGCGGCATCACGCCGACGTCGCAGCGGGCGATCTCTGCGGCTTCGGTGCCCTCCGACCACGGCACCCGTTCGACCGGCAGGCCGGCGAGCGCCGCCGGCGCTGCGCCGATCAACAACAGCCGCAGCGGGATCCGCGCCGCCAATGCAGCGAGCGCCGGGCGCAACAGATCGAGATAGGGGCTGGTTATCGGCGATCCGATCCAGCCGATCGTCAACGCTCTGCCCTCGCCCGACGGCCGGGGCGGCGGAGCCGGATAGTTCCGCAGATCGACGACGGTCGGGAGTTCGGCGACGGCGCGGACGCCGGCCGCCCTGGCGCGGGCGCCGAGATAGGAATTGCCGACGATCACGAGATCGGCCGCCCGCATGACGCGGTCGATCTTCGCCCCGAGGGTTCGGCGCACCAGCGGATTGGGGTGCCGGTCATAGATGTGGAAGAGCGCGTCGTCATAGTCGATGACGACGGGGACGCGCGCTCGTTTGAGAAAGGCCCGTTCGACCCAGGCCGGCATCCAGGGCAGAGCCTCCTTTTCGATCCACACGAGATCGTAACCGGAGAGCAGAGCGAGCGCGCGCAGCCGGGCGGCGTAGAAGCGCAGAATCTCGGCGCGGCCGACCGGGCGCCCGGCATAGCGCGCACGCACATAGGCATCGCTCAGAAACGGGCGGATTTCGGCCGCGATGCCGGCCGCGCGCAGCGCTTCGAGATAGAGAAGGCAACGCTGCCGGCTGCTCGCGCCAAGGCGGTCGTAGCGGGTCAAAAAAAGGATTCTCAGCGGCCGTGCGGCGGCGATGCGGGCCGGTGCCATGGCCTGACGATATCGCAGATTGTTCGACTTCCCCCTGAAGACGGCGAGGTTAGACAGGGAAAAGAGCCGCTGTAAAGCCGAATATCGGACAGGCGCGGTATATGCCCGCTCAAAGGTCTTTATAGATCTCCAGCGCGAGGCCGAGATCGGTGAAGATTTTGCCGCGCCCGCGATGCAAGACAAGGGCGTGCGTACAATAGGATTCGATGATGCCAGGGTCGTGCGAGGCCAGGATCAGCGAGCGGTCGATCCGCTTCTCGAACAGCTCTTCGTAGGAGCGGCGCTGGAAGCGCTGATCGCCGACCGCGATCACCTCATCGATCAGGTAGCAGTCGAAATCGACTGCCAACGACAGGGCGAAGCCGAGCCGCGCCCGCATCCCGGTCGAATAGGTTTTGACCGGCTCCGACAAAAACTTGCCGAGTTCGGCAAAGTCTTCGACAAAGGCTTTGAGTTCATCGAACGGCTTGCCGTAGATGCGGGCGATGAAACGCATGTTGTCGTTGCCGGTCAGGCTGCCCTGAAACCCGCCGGTAAAGCCGAGCGGCCAGGACAGCGACATGGTCTGCTCGATCGTGCCGCGGGTCGGCAGTTCGAGCCGGCCCAACAGACGGATCAGTGTCGACTTGCCGGCACCGTTGCGCCCCAGCACCGCGATCTTCTCGCCGCGCCCGACGGCAAACGAGACGTCGCTGAGGACGCGGTGCCATTTGCCCTCTTCGGTGCGATAGTCCTTGGTGAGCCCGGTGACCTTGATCATGCGATGGGGAGGTCAAGAGAAAGCGGCGGAATGCGCTCCGCTGCGCTGCGCTTTTCCGCCCTACGGTTCGGTGCAGGGCGGAAAAGCGCAGCGCATTCCGCCAATCTTGCCGTCATGGCGATCGCTCAACCAAGCCCTCAGGCCGAAGCGTGTTCGCGCACGCTGGCAACGAGCAGCCAGGCGAGGGCATAGACCAAGAGACAGCTGGCGACGACCAGCGAGAAGTCGAGGACGCTCTCCGGATAGAGCGGATAATCGGGCAGGTTGGGCTGCGCCACGCGTTCGAGATAGGCCTGCTGCCGCTGCGCTTCGAGCCGTGCCGCTTCGAGCGAGGTGAAGGCCGAGGCGAGCGCCTTTTCGGCCAATTCGCGCTGCATGACGAGGTGCTCGTATTCGGTCATCGTCGCGACCACCGAGCCGGTCTGGCCGCTCAATTTGGTGCGCTCCCGCGCGATCAGGTTGTCGAGCGATTCGATCCGGGTCCTGACCAGCGGCAATTGCGGGCTGTTCGGCGAGGCCCGCAACAATTCGGCAAGCTGGGCGCGGGCATTGGCCTCGGCCGCGGTCATCTTCTCGATCAGTTGCAACACGCCCATCGAGGCGGTCTTCGGGTCGACCATCTTCTGCTTGACGCGATAGGCGGTCAGCCGGTCCTGGATCTCGGCGATATGACGCTCGACCCGGGCAACCTCGCGCTGCGCGGTGGCGAGCGCATCCCGCCGCGCCCGTTCATTGAGCTGGTTGACCAGTTGCTCGCTGTATCCGAGCAGCGCCTCGGTGAGCTTTTGCGCATCCTTTGCCCGATAGGCCTTGACCTGCACTGTCGTCACGCCGGTCCTGGCGTCGGTCTCGACCGTGACAAAGTGGCCGTAATGCTGATAGAGCGCCTCGAAATCGGTGCGCCCGAAGGCGTTCGGGAAGCGGGTGACAAAATCGCCTTCAGGCCGGCCGAAGATCGCGCGCAGATCGTCATTGTGTTCGAGCTTTTTCACCGCATCGCGCGACATGATGAAATCCGCCACCGCCGCGCTCTCGTCGCCGGAGCGGCTCAAGCCCGTCGTTTCGAGCAGCGAGCCGATCGCGCTCGTCGGCACCCCTTTCGGGCTGCTGACCAGGAATTCCGCCGTGGACATGTACTGGTTGGCGGCAATGCCGAAGAAGTAGACGCCGGCGACCAGGGTCGGCAAGCCGACAATCGCCCAGAACCACAGGTTCAGCGAGCGGAAGAGCTGCAACAGCCGCCCTGCGGCGACGGGGGGCGCTCCGGCGCCGGCCGTGGCGGCGCGGGCTTGCGCATGGAGGCGATCGAGCGGGGTGCCGGTGTCTGCCATTCGACGGCTCGCCTGGTGGTTTACGATAATCTGGACAGTCGATTTTGTCGGCCGTGAGGCAAACGCGAAATCGGCGCAAGCTCTCCGCGCACGGCGCTAATCTTATAATGGCGCGTCCGCAGAAGGGAAGATGCTCGCGCCCTCTTCAGCGCAGCGCGGCGTAGAGCGCCGCGACTCGCTCGCGGTAGCGGGCGAGGGAGAACTTGGCGGCCTGTTGCCGCCCGCGGCGGGACAATTCCGCCCGCAGATCGGCATCGGCGACGATTGTCGTGATCGCCCGGCGGATCGCGTCGCTGTCATAGGGATCGACCAGCAGCGCCGCGTCCCCGGCGATTTCGGGCAGTGCCGCGGCGCTCGACGAGACGACCGGCGCCCCCAGCGCCATCGCCTCCAGGACCGGCAGGCCGAACCCTTCGTAGAGCGAGGGAAAGACCACCGCGCGGGCGCCGCGGATCAGGGCGACGAGCGTCGCGAAATCGAGGTATTCGAGCCGGCGGATGCGCGCCTCTCCGCGCCCGTTCTGGCTCTGCTCGGCCAAGAGCCGCGTCTCGGCTTCGTTCTGCCACCCTTTGCCGAGAACGACGACGAGCGGCACCGCGACGCCGGAAGCCAGATAGGCCTCGACCAGGCGTGCAACATTTTTCTTCGGCTCCAGCGCCCCGTAAAACAGCAGGTAGCCGTCGGGTTCGAGGCCGAACGCGCCTTGCAATTGGTTGGCGATCGCCGTCTCGGGCCGCGCCAGATATTCTTCGGGAATATCGATCGACTGGTAGGTGTTGGTGACCCGGCGCTCGTCGACGCCGAGCAGGGCGACGATGTCGCGCTTTGAGTGCTCCGACACCGTGACGATATGGTCGGCCCTGTCGGCGATCGTCTTCAGCATGCGAAAAATCTGCCGCTTGTCGTCAAGGGTCATGAACGGCAGGCGCAGCGGCACGAGATCATGGATCGTGTACAGGTTGCAGGCGGATTTGACCCGCAGCGGCATCGGATAGGTGCAGTGCAGAAGGTCGGGCCGCGGCGTAAAGGCGAGTTCGACAAGACTGCCGGTGCGGGAGAAGTAGGTCCGGGTATTGGCAAACAGGTTGCGGGCGACAAAGACCCGGTCCTGCGCCGGCAGGGTGTGGTCGATCTGCCGGGTGACGACGGTGCCGTTCAGCGCGACGGGCTGCGGCCTGACCGGAAAATGATAGCGGGCCTGAGCCAGAGCGTCGTCGAGGAGCCGACGCAGGGTCATCTTGCGGCGGACCGGGTTCGGCAGCCGCTTTTCGTCGAAAAAGGCGACCTCGCGCAACAGCGCGTTCTTCGGCGGGGTGAACGGGGTGCTGTAGACGATCCCGACCTCATGGCCGAGATCGCGCGCGATTCGTGTCAGGATGCGCGTGTAGGTCGCAATCCCGGTCCCCTGGCTCAGCGCCAGGTTCAAGCCGTCGAAAACAATGCGCAAGGTCATGCCGGAAGCTAAGCAGGCTTCATCGGGTTGGTCCACACCGCCTCGCCGCCCCAATCCCACCCTCTCCTCCTGCAAGCAGGAGGAGAGGGTGGGAAAAAACCGACAGGGTCGGCCCGAGCGGCCGGTCGCGGCGGCGCGCCGGGGTCCGAGATTTTCGTGGACAGGCCGGGTGCGATTGTCAAGAGTAAGAGGCGGATCCGAGAATATTCCTGCAACCGCCGACTGAGTGGAGTGAATGGCGCAGTGGGATTCGCCCGCGCCGATGACGGCGCCCGCTCTCGCCGCGGGAGCGGAGCGCCCGGCGGTTTCCCCCGGGCTTGAGGTGACGGCG
>DATFCQ010000059.1:0-7022 GCA_035252905.1 Allostellaceae bacterium
TGATGCTCGGCCTCCTCGCGCTGCGCCTCTGGCGCGGCGGCGAGGCGCGGTTCGAACCCGCCCTCCTGCGCCTCGACCGCAGCCTGCGCGACGAGATGGCGCGCGGGCGCGGCGAGGGCGCGGCCAATGCCAAGCTGCTGCGTGAGGAGGTCACCGCCGCATTGCAGCAGCAGGGCCAGGTGCAGATGCGGTTTCTCGAATCGCTGCGCCGCGGCGTCGAGGGACGGCTTGACGTAATGCGCGCCGACAATGCCGAAAAGCTCGAACAGATGCGGCGTGTCGTCGACGAGAAATTGCAGGCGACGCTCGAGCAGCGGCTCGGCGCCAGCTTCCGGCAGGTCAGCGATCAGCTCGAACAGGTGTTCAAGAGCGTCGGCGAGATGCAGAGCCTGGCCGCCGGGGTCGGCGATCTCAAGCGGGTCCTGACCAACGTCAAGAGCCGCGGCACCTGGGGCGAGATGACGCTCGGCACGATCCTCGAACAGGTCCTCGCCCCGGAGCAATGCGGGCGCAATGTCGAGATCCGCCCGGGCAGCCGCGAGCGGGTCGAATATGCGATCCGCCTGCCGGGAGCGGACGGCGACGGCCCCCTCTGGCTGCCGATCGACGCAAAGTTCCCGACCGAGGATTACGAACGCCTGTGCGAGGCCGCCGAGCGCGCCGATGCGGCCGCGGTCGAGAGCGCCGGCAAGGGGCTGGAGGGGCGCGTGCGCCAGGCGGCGCGCGACATTGCGAGCAAATATGTGGCGCCGCCGCACTCGACCGATTTCGCGCTGTTGTTCCTGCCGACCGAGGGGCTCTATGCCGAGATCGTCCGCCGGCCGGGGCTGGTCGACGCCCTGCAGCGCGAACATCGGGTCGTCGTCACCGGCCCGACGACCTTGCTTGCGCTGCTCAACTCCCTGCGCATGGGGTTCCGCACCCTGGCGATCCGGCAGCGGTCGAGCGAGGTGTGGCAGGTCCTGCGTGCGGTCCGGACCGAATTCGGCAAATACGGCGAGGCGCTCGACCGCGTCCAGAAAAAGCTGCAGGAGGCGTCGAACTCGATCGACCAGATGGCGGTCCGCCGCCGCCAGGTCGATCACCGGCTCGAAAGCGTCGAGCGCCTGCCCGGGCCCGAGGCCGATCTGCTGCTGGGGCTCGATGCCGCTGCGCCGGCGCGCCCTCCCGCGGGGGAGTGATCAGGACAGCCCGATCTCGCCCTCGACGACGTGTTCGAGCCCGATCTCGGGAACCGACAAGGTCACCCGCGGCTTCAACAGAGCGTCCCCCTTTAACCGGCCGGCGGCCAGCGCCTCGCGCACCGTGGTCTCGATCTCGCGCTGCGAGGTCACGCCGACGATCTTCAGGAATTTGCGGATATCCATGTTGAAGCGGTCTTCGTTCATGCCTTCCTCCTGTGGGCTACCGCAGAACCTTACACGATGACGAACGAATCCGCAGAGCCGCCCCGACCGCCGCCTTCGACGGACGCCGCCGCGCCGTCGGCGCTCTACCGGGCGCGGCTCGCGGGCGGGCTGCTCGAACCCGACGCCGCCCAGGCGCTCGCGGTCGACAAGCTCGATCGCCTCTACCACGCCTTGTTGCAGGTCCGGCCCCGCTCCCGGCTTGCCCGCCTCGTCCCCGGGCGATCTTCGGCTACGACCGCTAGCGGTTGGCTACGATCCGTCCCGTCGCTGGTTCGCCCGGGGATCGGCGGCGAGAGCCCGGCGCCGCGCGGTCTCTACCTGTGGGGTCCGGTCGGGCGCGGCAAGTCGATGCTGATGGACCTGTTCTTTGCTGGCGTGCCGCTCGCAGCAAAGCGCCGCGTCCATTTTCACGCCTTCATGCTGGAAGTCCACGACCGGCTCGAACGGGCGCGGCGCGCGCGCGCGCCGGCGCCGATCCTGGCGGTCGCGGCCGACATCGCGCAGGCGGCGAAACTGTTCTGCTTCGACGAGTTCGAGGTCACCGACATCGCCGACGCGATGATCCTCGAACGCCTGTTCACCGCGCTGTTCGCCGCCGGAGTGGTGGTCGTCGCGACCTCGAACCGGCCGCCCGATGCGCTCTACGAGAACGGATTGCAGCGCGACCGCTTTCTGCCCTTTATCGCCCTGTTGAAACAGAAGCTCGAAGCCTTTGAATTGTCCGGCGGCCGCGACTACCGCTTGGCGCGGCTCAACGGCAGGCGGGTCTATTTTCATCCGCTCGGGCCGGAGGCGCACGAGGCGCTCGCCCGCGCGTTCGCCGAATTGACCGACGGCGCGAAGGGAGAGCGGCGCGTCCTGCCGGTCAAGGGCCGCCTGATCGAGATCCCGCGCGCCGCGCGCGGGGCCGCCTGGTTCGGCTTTGCCGAATTGTGCGAGCGCCCGCTCGGCGCCGCCGATTATCTCGCGATCGCCGAGCACTTCACGGCCCTCATCGTCGAAGGCGTCCCCCGGCTCGGCCGGGCGCAGCGCGATGCGGCGCGCCGCTTCAACATCCTCGTCGACACGCTCTACGAGGCGCGCCGGCTCCTGATCGCTTCGGCCGAGGTCGCGCCCGAAGACATCTACCCGGCCGGCGACGGCAGCTTCGCGTTCCAGCGCACGGTTTCGCGCCTCCACGAGATGCAGAGCGAGCGCTATCTCGATCTCGCCGAGCGCGCCGGCCGCAGCCTCTGAGGAATTTCCGCCGAAAGCGGCGGAAAGCGCAGCGCATTCCGCAGATTTTACTCGGGTCCGCGCCGGCACAGCGGCGGGAAGCCGGGGTAGAATTCGGCGTGCGAGCCGGCGTGATTGGGCAGGCCCGGCCGCGTCAGGCAGCCTTTCGGCGCGATAAAGCTGTCGATCCGCCGCCGCGGCCGTTCGCGCCAGCCGATGTTGAAGGCGGCCAGTTTCGGGAAGAACTGCAATTCGCTGTAGGGCAGGTGGTCGTGGATCCACCAGGCGAGCGCGCGCCAGTCGGCGCCGTCCCGATAGCGGTCGGCGAACCACGGCACAACGATGCTCGCCATCGCCCCCATCGCCCCGCTCGCGTCGCGCCGATCCCAGATGTGCCGGCCGTAATTGCGCGCATTCGAGCCGCAGCTGAGCCCATGACTGTTGCCGAATTCGTTGACCGCCGGCGAGCGGTAGGCCGAGCGGATCGCGATGCGGCCGAAGGTGGCCGAAAGCGGCTCCAGCAGTTCCTCGCACAGCCGGCGGCCGGCGGCGATCGCCAGATCGGGGAAGTCGGGGATGTTGGGGATGCCGTAGAAATCTGCGATCTCGCTGTGCAGAAAATCGCGCATGAAGAACGAGGGCGAGAGCCGCGCCCGGCCGAGGTCTTCAAGGCTTCTGACCGAGCCGGGCCGGCGCATTTGCTTCCCCGATATCAGCCCCGTCCATTGGTGTCCCGGCGCAAACCGGAACCCGTGTCAGGCAGGGATACCGGATGTCGGGGCTGTTTGCCTATTTTAATCCCGCTTCGCGCAGACCCTTAAACAGTTCGGCCGAAGCCGTTTTCAGCGTCGCATTGTTGAATCGGTTTTCCTTGCCATAATGCGCGGCGATCTGCGCGAAGTCATACTTCGGGAAGGCTTTCTCGAGTTTTTCCCGTAACTCTTGCGCCTCTGCATGCTGACCGTTCAAGGCATAAGCGGCGGTCAGCCAGGCCCGATTGAACCAGAGATTCGGCCGCAGGCGCACAGACTCCTCCAGCCATTTGATCGCGTGCGGGTAATCACCGAGCGTGAAATAAGCACGCCCTTCGACCCAGCGGAACACGCCGATCGACGGGTCCTTGGGGCTGAGCTCGGCTGCTTTTTCGGCCATGGGGATCGCCTCTTTGGCACGTCCGAGGAAAACCAGCTCATTGGCGCTCTGGGCGTAGGCTCTGGCAAAGTTGGGATCGAGCCTGATCGCTTCCTCAAAAGCGGCGAGCGCACCTTGGTGGTCGCCCCGGATGCGGCGCACAAGCCCCCTGGCCAAATGCGCAGCCGCGACGTCCGGGTCCAGCGATAGGGCTTTGCCGGCGTCGCGCTCCGCGCGGTCGACCTCGGCCGTGCCGGCGCCGTTCCAGGCGTTCAGGTAATCCGCCACAAGCACGTTTGCCAGCAGCCCCAATAGACGGGCATTGTCCGGGTCGGCCTGGAGCCCCGCTTCTGCATGGTGACGCGTTTCGAGGGATTTTTGCGGTGTGAGCATGCCCGTGTTCGCCGCCATAGCTCGTAGCCTTTCATCAAGGGGGTTGCCGTCGGCTGCCAAGGTCCCGATCTCGTGCCGAACCCCGACCTTTATCACCTGATCGTCGAGCGAGCTTGCGATGCGGCCGGTCACCGCATCCTGCAAATCGAGCAGGCTGCTGGTTTTATACTGGAAGCGGTTGGCCCAGAGATTGGTGCCGTTCTCGGTGTCGATCAGCTGCGCATTGACTTGGACGATCGGTCCGGCCCGTTTGACGCTGCCTTCCAGGGCATAGCGGACGCCGATTTCACGCCCGATCTGACGCACATCGATCGTTTTGCCCTTGTAGGTGAGAGCGGTCGCGGAGGCGATCACCCAGGCCCGCCGCAGCCGGGAAAGCTCGGTCGTCAGGTCATCGGTGATGGCGTCGGCGAGGTAATTATCGGCGGGATTGCCGTCGACGTTCCGAAACGGCAACACGATGATCGAATTCGTCCGAGCAGCGACTTGCTCCTGCTCGCCGAAGGTCAGCAGTCCCGCGGCCGAGGCCAGCGCGATCATCCCGACGGTGCCGGCGACCGCCCATCCGGTTCGGTGTGCGAAACACCGCGCGAGGAACGGGACACGGATCGGTTCGTAGGCGACCTCGAAGACGTGGATCGGGTAATCGATGTTCTTGACCCGGTGCATCCCGCGGTCCGCAAAAAAGAGACTGGGTTGGCTGCGCGTCTGGTCATAGATGCTTTGGCTGACGCACACGGTACCTGGCGCGGCGAGGGCTTCCAGCCGGGCCGTGATGTTGACGGAATTGCCGTAGATATCGCGCTGATCGACCAGGACATCGCCGGTATTGATGCCGATCCGCAACTGAACACGATCCGGCTCGTCGGCCTGGCGCTCGGCAAGCCCGCGCTGGATATCGAGCGCACAGTGCACCGCATCGAGCGCGCTGGCAAACTCAACCAGCATCCCGTCGCCCATGCTGCGCACCGGTCGGCCGCCGTATTTGACGATGGTCGGGTCGATCAGTTCGCGCACGTGGAGCGCGACGCGCGCATGCGTCGCATCCTCGTCGCGGCTCATCATGCGGCTGTAGCCGACGACATCGGCCAGGAGCACCGCCGTCAGTCGGCGGATGGGCGTCGCAGCGACCGGCTCGATTGCCATCGGGCCGTCTCCCCAAGAGGTTTTTTGTATTATAGTCAAAAAAACCCAACAGGTCGCGTAGAAAAGCCGCCGGGGCGCAAAGCCGAGAATGATTGCCCGCCAAGTGCTGCGCAAGTCGCTCAGCAATCAACCGTTACTTGTAGTCGTGCCCATCGTTGAGGCACTCCGTGTCTGATGTACCAAGGTTCACAAATTCAGCGAGCAGCTTCCCTCGGAGGCTGTTTGAGCTCGCTTCAAAGCGTAAAGGAATTCCGGACTACTCATCCTCCCAGGCCCGTGGGGGAAGCCGAGGTCCGTCTTTCCCGACGGCAGGGGTCCATGGGGTTTGGATGACATGGCCGCTATTTGCCACGACGAGGCAGCGGAGCCGTGGATCCCGGCTTTCCAGGGCGTGTGAAAACCGCCTGCCGACTCTTTCGCTCTTTTTTCCGTCATGCCCGCGAAAGCGGGCACCCAGGGGCCCAATATCCGGCTTTCCGCCGCGTAGCTCCTGGGTCCCCGCTTTCGCGGGGACGACGATGGGGGTTGGCAACGTTTGACCGGCCCTCGATTCTTGTGGTCTCCCTGGATATCTCCTCCGCTATCCTCTCCCGGTCGCGACAGCAAATCGGCGGGGCGCCGTGACCGGTTCGGTTCTGTTCTACGTCCAATATCTGCTCGGGATCGGGCATCTGCAGCGGGCGCAGCGGATCGCCGACGCGCTCGCCGGGGAGGGGCTCGATGTGACCCTCGTTTCGGGGGGTGCGCCGGTCGATCTTGGGGTCCCCGCGCGATCTCTGATCGTGCGGGGCGGGGCCCTCGGCGCGAGCCGCTCTTGGAAGATCGTGCAATTGCCGCCGATCCGCGCGCGCGACGCAAGCTTTGCCCTGGTCGACGGCGCCGGCCGCCCGGTCGACGACGAACTCTGGCAGGCGCGGCGCCGGACGCTGCTCGCCGCCTTTGCCGCTGCGCGTCCGGACGTCGTCGCGCTCGAAGGATTTCCGTTCTCGCGCCGCGCCTTCCGCGTCGAGTTGGATCCGCTGATCGCGGCGGCGCGCGGTGCGGCGCGTCTCGTCTCCTCGATCCGCGACATCCTCGTCGTGCGCGACGATCCGCTGCGGCAGCGGGAGATCGTCGCCCGCGTGCGCGCCGATTTCGACCGGGTCCTGGTGCACGGCGATCCCGCCTTTGTCCCTCTTGAAGCGAGCTTCCGGGCGGCTCCCGAGATCGCCGATCGGCTCGTCTATACCGGCTATATCGCCGCGGCGGAGGACGAGTCGGCGGAAGGCGGCGATGCGGGCGGCGACCCCGAGGGGGTCGTCGTCTCCGCCGGGGGCGGGGCGGCGGGACGGGCTTTACTGCAGGCGGCCCTGGCGGCGCGACGCGCCGGTTGTCTTGCGGCACTCCGTTGGCGCGTCCTCGCCGGGCCGCATCTGCCCGAAGCCGCGTTCCGCGCGCTCCGCGACGAACTCCCGCGCAATGTCGTGGTCGAACGCTTCCGGCGCGACATTGCGCGGCTGTTGCGGCGGGCCCGCGTCTCAGTCAGCCAGGCCGGCTACAACACCGTTCTCGACGTCCTCGCCGCGCGCGTCCCGGCCGTCCTTGTTCCGTTCGCCGAAGGGCGCGAAACCGAGCAGACGCTGCGCGCCGAAGCGCTGGCAAAAAGAGGCGTCGCCGAGATCGTCCACGCCGCCGAACTGTCGCCCGAGCGCCTGGCCGCGGCGATCGAACGCGCGTCGGCGCGCGGCC
>DATFCQ010000060.1:0-13913 GCA_035252905.1 Allostellaceae bacterium
GGAAGCAATGTCGGCTGCAGGCATGGTGCCTTCCCATAACAACAGGGCCTCAGCCGGCAAACCGAAAGACCTCTTCTTGGTTCAATTCGGCAGGCCGCACCGGCGCCGCGTGGAACAGCCTCCGAGCGCCTGCGTTTTCCAGCGAGCGGCCGGCTGCAATCGCTGGACCGGACTGCGTGGATTGCGTGGAGGAGTTGATGAACGCGCACATCCTTGGAAAGCTGCTGGGCGCCTCCGCCGCCCTCGCTTTGCTTCTGCCCCTCGCCGTGCCGGCCTCGGCGCAGGCCTGGTACGGGGGCCCACGGAGCTATGGCTACGAACCCGACATGGGCTATCCGCCCGCTCCGAGCGATCAGGACTATACCGGCCCGCCGCAATACGGCATGCCGCAGGACTATCGCTCGCCGGATTATCGGGCCTCGCAGGAATACCCGCCTCCCGGCTATCCGGCGCCGCCGCAATACGGGTCGGAAGAGGAGTATCAGGCGCAGGGCTACCCGCCGCCGCGCTATGCACCGCCTTACCGCTCCGAAGCCGAACCGGATTACGGCCCCGGGGAAAGCTACGGTTCCAATGAGGCCTACACCCCCGAGAACCGCTCGCTTTACCGGCCGCCGGAAGTGCCGCCAATGGGCCGCAACTATACCGGATCGAGCATGGCGCCGGAGCCCTACGGGCCAAGCCGCCCGCAGACCCGCTGGATCTATCCGCGCACCGGCTGGGGCTACCCGCAGGCGGAAACCGGCCGCGCCATGCCCTATCGCAGCGAACACCTCGTCTCGGCGGTCGATCTGAACCTGCGCGCCGCTCCCGGCGACATGGCCCCGATCCGCACGGTCCTGCCGGCGGGAACCCCGGTCCATATCGCCGGTCCCGCCCAGAGCGGCTGGGTGCCGGTCGAGACGCCGCTCGGCTCGGGCTGGGTTTACGGCCGCTATATCGCGCCGAGCTGAGACTGCGGCGGAAGGCGCTCCGCTATTCCGCCCTGCACCGTTTTCGCAGGGCGGAATAGCGGAGCACTTTCCGCCAATCTCACAAAGATCGCAGCGGTCGGGGGGCCACGACGGGACGAAGGATCAGCGCATTTACGCCGAGACCTTGCGGGTGCCGGCTGATGCGCCCGGCCGCTCTATCCCTCCTTTTCCTAAAAGCAACTATCACATAAACCTAGAATTTCACCACCTTTCGTTCTGAAATTACCGGTGTAGACCAAGGATATTTTAAAGGAACCCCGGCGCAGGCGGCCGTGTTTTTTTGTCGAGACGCGTTTTTCCGTGAAGGATTGCATAGGAGGGCACATGGTAGACAAAATCATGGAAAACGAGACCGTGCCGGGCCGGACTGTCGAAGAAAAGGTCGTAGACCCCAAGGTCCAGCCGAGCCGGACAGGCACTCACAACATCACGCCCCCGCCGGCTACGCCGGGCGAGCATATGGGTCTTGGAGCGCCCGGCGGACCGACCGAGAGCCGGGTCGTCGAGCGCGAGGTCGTGCCCGAGCGGCGCGTCGAAGGCGCGTATGTGCGCCGCGAGGGCGAGTACGTTCGTCCCGAGGGCGAACTGGTCGACAACAACCCCGAGCCTGGCACGAACATCGACGAGACCGCGCGGTTGATCGCCAGCGACAAGGTCGAAGGCACCAATGTGCGCCGCAGCAACGGCGATAAATTGGGCGTGATCCGGCGTCTGATGGTCGACAAGTTCAGCGGCAAGGTCGCCTATGCAGTGATGAGCTTTGGCGGCTTCCTCGGCATCGGCGACGAATACCGCGCGATCCCGTGGAGCATGCTCGAGTACAACGAGCGGCTCGACGCTTATGAACTGAACGTCACCGACGAGCAGTTGCGCGGCGCGCCGCCGCCGGAGCGGGGCTGGGACCGCTGGGACACCGACCGGGTCGACCGCCGCTGGGAGCGCGATCTGCACGACTATTACCACACCCGGCCCTACTGGTAAGCCGGCGAGTAATATCAGGTAGATCGGGCGGGGTGCCAAGAAGCGCCCCGCCTCTTTTCTGCAAATTTCTTTAACGCTCATTAAAACCGTGACAAGAACCTGCCAGGTTTCGGAACAGGGGTGAACCTTTGTAGCTGGACGGCGTTTCTCCCGGCGAGATCGACCAGGAGCGCCTTTTCCAACCCAATGGCAAAAACGATCCTCGTGACGGGCGGGGCCGGGTTCATCGGCTCGCATTGCGCCACTCGCCTGTTGGCGCGCGGCTATCGCGTGCGCGCCTTTGACAGTCTCGATCCGCAGGTGCACGGCCCGGAGCGCGCCGCGCCCCCCTACCTCGACCGCCGCGTCGAACTGGTGATCGGCGACATCCGCTCGCCGCGGGCGGTGCGGCGCGCATTGTCCGACGTCGATGCGGTTCTCCACCTGGCGGCGCGCGTCGGCGTCGGCCAGAGCATGTACGAGATCGCCGACTATGTCGACGTCAACAGCCGTGGCACCGCAGTCCTGCTCGAGGCAATGGTCGAGCGGGCGCAGCGCCGACCGTTCGACCGCCTCGTCGTCGCCTCCAGCATGAGCATCTACGGCGAAGGGCTCTATCGCGCGGCGGACGGGCGCCTTGTCGAGGACGCCGCGCGCCCTCCCGAGACATTACGGCGCAGGTTGTGGGATCCGCGGGACTCCTGCGGCCGGCCTCTCGCGCCGGTGCCGACGCCGGAACAGAAGGCGCCGGCGACCTCCTCGGTCTATGCCCTGTCGAAGCACGACCAGGAGCGGCTGTCCCTAGTGGTCGGCGGCGCCTATGACATTCCGGTCGTGGCCTTGCGGTTCTTCAACGTCTACGGGCCGCATCAGGCACTCTCCAATCCCTATACCGGAGCGCTCGCGATCTTTGCCGCGCGTCTCCTCAACGACAGGCCGCCGCTGATTTTCGAGGATGGCGAGCAGCTCCGCGATTTTGTTCATGTCGAGGACGTCGCAGCCGCCTGCACGCTCGCCCTCGAAGCCGAAGGCGCGATCGGGCAGGCGCTCAACATCGGCAGCGGCCGGCCGATCTCGATCCTCGAAGTCGCCCGCTTGCTCGCCGATGCGCTCGGTGCCGCGATCGAGCCCGAGATCACCGGCGAGTGCCGGATCGGCGATGTGCGCCATTGCTTTCCCGATATCGGCGCGGCGCGCGCGGCGCTCGGCTACGAGCCGCGCATCCGGCTCGAAGACGGGCTCGGCAAACTGGTCGGGTGGCTCGAAGGACGGGCTGCGATCGACCGCGTCGGCGAGGCGCGCGCGGCCCTGACGGCCCGCGGATTGACGTTATGAGCGTGTCGCTCGTCACACCGTCGCCGCGGCCGGTCCTGATCGTCGGCGGCGCCGGGTTTATCGGCACCAATCTTGCCGACCGGCTCATCGGCATGGGGCGCCCGGTGCGCATCTACGACAATCTGGCGCGCCCCGGCGCCGCGCACAATCTGCGCTGGCTGCGGCAGAAACACGGTTTCCGCGTCGAGTTCCGCCCCGGCGACGTGCGCTCCGCCGCCGAACTCTGCCGCGCCGTCGCGGATGTCGGAACGGTCTTTCACCTCGCCGCCCAGGTGGCGGTGACGACGAGCCTCGCCGAGCCGCGCGAGGATTTCGAGATCAACGCCGCCGGCACGCTCAACCTGCTCGAAGCGGTGCGCCGGCACGGGCGGGGGGTGCGCCTCGTCTTCACCTCGACCAACAAGGTCTACGGCGCGCTCGACGACATCGCCCTCGTCGCCCTGTCCCGGCGCTACCGGCCGCAGGCCGGTCCCGCCGGCATCGACGAGACCCGGCCGCTCTGCTTCCACAGCCCCTATGGCTGCTCGAAGGGCGCGGCCGACCAGTACGTCCTCGACTACGCCCGCAGCTACGGACTCTCCGCCTTGGTGTTCCGGATGAGCTGCATCTACGGGGCGCACCAGCACGGCACCGAGGATCAGGGATGGGTCGCGCATTTTCTGATCCGCGCGCTGCAGGACCTGCCGATCACGATCTATGGCGACGGACGGCAGGTGCGCGACCTGCTCTCTGTCGACGATCTGGTCGAGGCGTTCCTGCTGGCCGAGCGCGCCTTGCCGGATCTCGCCGGAGAGGCGTTCAACATCGGCGGGGGCTCTGCTAATACCACGAGCCTGTTGGAACTGGTCGACCGGATCGCGCGGCTGCGCGGATACCCTCCGCAACTCGGCTTTGACGATTGGCGGCCGGGCGACCAGCGCTGGTACGTGTCCGATCCCGGCAAATTTGCGCGGGCCACCGGCTGGCGGCCGGGGATCGGGGTCGAGGAGGGGGTCGCGCGGCTCTACGCCTGGCTCGCTGCCGAGGGCAGGGCGACGACCCCGGACGCGATGCGGGTCGCGGCGCAATGAAGATCGCGCTCGTCAACCCGAACTGGTCGTTCGACGGCAGCATCTATTTCGGCTGCAGCGAGCCGCATCTGCCGCTCGAATACGGCTATGCCCAGGCGCTGTTGCGGCAGAAGAGCCAAGAGGCCGAAATCTTCGACGCCCAGGCCGAAGCCCTGGGTCCGGTCGCGCTCGCCCGGCGCGTCGCTGATTTCGCTCCCGACATGATCGTGGTGACGACCGCGCCCAGCTATCTGTTCTGGCGCTGTCCTCCGGCCGAATTGCGGGTGCCGCAACAGACCCTCGCGGCGCTTGCCGCCGTGCCGGGGGTCCGGGTGGCGGTCGGGCCGCACGGCTCGTCGACGCCGCGGGCGAGTTTTCAAAAGCTCGGGATCGATGCGGTCGTCCTCGGCGAGTGCGAGGAGGTCCTCGTCCGCCTTGCCGAGACCGAGCGCGCCCGGTGGAGCGACATCGCCGGATTGTGCCATCGGGAGGGCGGCAGGATCGTCGTGCAGGGCGGGCCGCAGGCGGTCGACATGGCGCGCCTGCCGGCGCTCGCCTGGCCGCTCGCGGTGTTGCGGCGGCATCGCCACCATCACCACCGCTTCGACGCGGAGCCGCAGGGGCCGGGCGCCGAAATCGAAGCCTCGCGCGGCTGCCCCTATCATTGCACGTTCTGCGCCAAGGACAATTTCCGTGACCGCTACCGCCGCCGCCCGCTCGCGACAATACTGGCGGAACTCGACGGCCTCATAGCCGCCGGCGTCGATTACGTCTATTTCATCGACGAGATCTTTCTGCCCTGGCGCGAACTCCTGGAAGGATTGGCGCAGCGCCCGGTTCGTTTCGGGGTGCAGACGCGGATCGATTTGTGGAGCCGGGACATGCTCGACCTGCTGGGCGCCGCCGGCTGCGTATCGATCGAGGCCGGGGTCGAGAGCCTCTCCGCTACCGGCCGCGACCTTCTTGCCAAGCGCTGCAAACTGCCGACCGAGGCGCTGACCGCGCTGTTGATCCATGCCAAGCGCTCGGTCCCGTTTGTGCAGGCCAATCTGATCGCGACCGGCGAGGACGACCCCGAGCGGGTGCAGCAGTGGCGCGCCGAATTGCGCCATCGCGGGGTCTGGGCCAACGATCCGGTGCCGCTCTTTCCCTATCCCGGCTCGCCGGAATACACCTTGCGCTGGGGCGCGCCGGACGAGATGGCCTGGGAACGCGCGGTCGACCACTACCTCGCGCGCAATGCCGGCTTCAGCGAGATCCAAGAGGCGCGGCCGCGCCGTCTCGCCGAGCTCGAAGCGCCACCGCGCTGAGGCGATCTCACCGATGCGGACCGCCACGGACCGTCCGCCGACGGTGCTGATGACCGCCGACGCGGTCGGCGGCGTGTGGTCCTATGCGCTCTCCCTGTGCGCCGCCCTGCCGCGGATCCGCTTTGTCGTGGCGACGATGGGGCCGCGCCCCGACACGGCCCAGCGCGAGGCGCTCGCCCGGCTCGGCAATGTTGTTCTCGAAGAGAGCGATTGGCGCCTCGAATGGATGGCGGGCGCCGCGGCCGATCTCGCGCCGGCGCGGCGCTGGCTGTCCGGCCTCGCCCGGCGCCACGCGGTCGATCTCGTCCATGTCAACGGCTATGCCCATGCTCATCTGGAAGATGCCCCTCCCGTGCTCGTCATCGCCCATTCCGACGTGCTGTCATGGTGGCAGGCGGTGTACGGCACGGCGGCGCCCGCCGAATGGGACCCCTATCGCCGCGCCGCACGCGCCGGGCTCCGGGCGGCCGACCGGATCGTCGCGCCGAGCGCAGCGGCGCTGCGCGACGTCGAACGACATTACGGCCCGCTTGACGCCCCGGCGCGGGTGATCGCCAACGGCGTCGCCCTCGACGCCTTTTGCCCGCTGCCGAAACGCCCGGTGGCGATGGCTGCCGGGCGGGTCTGGGACGAGGCGAAAAACCTCGCCGCCCTCGACCGGATCGCTGGCGACCTCGCCTGGCCGGTCGAGATCGCCGGCGACACGGATCACCCCGAAAGCGGCGCGCTGCCCCTCGCGCGCGCCCGCCGTCTCGGCCGAGTGCCGGAGACAGAGATGGCCCGGCTTCTCGGCGAGGTGGCGATCTTTGCCGCCCCGGCCCGCTACGAGCCGTTCGGCCTTGCCATTCTCGAAGCCGCCGCCGCCGGCTGCGCGCTGGTGCTCGGCGACATTCCCTCTTTGCGCGAGAATTGGGACGGGGCGGCGCTGTTTGTGCCGCCCGACGACACCGCGGCCCTGCATGCGGCCCTCACGCGGCTGATCGCCGATCCCGGCGCGCGGACCCGGCTGCAGCAGGCGGCGCACCGCCGCGCCGGCCCTCTGTCGCTCGCGCGCATGGCGGCGGCCTACGAGGCGCTCTACCGCGAGATTCTGGCGTTGACCGAAGCCCCTCACCCCGGCCCTCTCCCCGCGCGCGGGGAGAGGGAGGGACCCAGCCCGAAGGGCTGGGAGGGTGAGGGGCAAGGCATCCGGTGTATTGCCGGGGAATAAGATGCCGCGGCTCGTCCTGTTCTGCCATTCGCTGCGCTCGGACTGGAACCACGGCAATGCGCATTTTCTGCGCGGCATCCTCGGCGAGGCGAGGCGGCGCGGTTTTGCGGTCACCGGGTTCGAGCCGGCGCTCGGCTGGAGCGCCCGCAAACTTGCGCGCGATCACGGCGAGGCGGCGCTCGACGCCTGGAGCGCGGTCTATCCGGAGCTGCCGGTCGTCGTCTACGACCCCGCCCGGCTCGATCTCGATCGCGCGCTTGCCGGCGTCGATCTCGTGCTCGTGCACGAATGGAACGGGCCGGATCTGGTCGCCCGCCTCGCCGCGCATCGCCGCGCCGGCGGCCGCTACCTGCTGTTGTTTCACGATACCCATCACCGCATGGCGAGCGACCCGGCGGCGATCGGCCGGTTCGACCTTGACGGCTTTGACGGCGTACTCGCCTTCGGCGCGATCCTGCGCGAAGCCTATCTGCGCCGCGGCTGGGGCCGCCAGGTGTTCACCTGGCATGAGGCCGCCGATCTTCATGTCTTCCGGCCCATGCCGGAAGTGCCGCGGCAGCACGACCTGGTGTGGATCGGCAATTGGGGCGACGAGGAACGCAGCGCCGAACTCGGCGAATTCCTGATCGAGCCGGTCCGCGGCGAAGGGCTCGCCGCTCGTGTGCATGGCGTGCGCTATCCGCCGGCGGCGCAGAGAGCGCTCGCTGCCGCCGGCATCGAATTCGCCGGCTATCTTGCCAATTTCCGCGTCCCCCTCGCCTTCGCCGCCGCCCGCATGACGGTGCACGTACCGCGCCGGCCCTATGCCCGGATATTGCCTGGGATCCCGACGATCCGCGTCTTCGAGGCGCTCGCCTGCGGCATCCCGCTCATCAGCGCGCCGTGGCAGGACAGCGAGGGTCTGTTCCGGCCGGGCGAGGATTTTCTGTTCGCTGCCGACGGCGAGGCGATGCGCCGCCACCTGCGGGCGCTCCGGGGCGATCCCGAGGGCGCGGCGGTGCTCGCGGCGAGCGGGCGCGCCCGGGTCGAAGCCCGCCACAGCTGCGCCCACCGCTTTGACGAATTGTTGACGATCGCCGCCGCGCTCGGCCGTGATCTGCGCTCTCTTCCCCCCGAGGCCGCCGGATGACACCGCTCAACATTGCGTTTTTTGGTTCGAGCCTCGTCTCGGCCTATTGGAACGGCGCCGCCACCTATTATCGCGGCGTCCTCAAGGCGCTCGCCGCGCGCGGCCATCGGATCGCGTTCTATGAGCCCGACGCCTTCGAGCGCCAGGCGCACCGCGACATCCCCGATCCGGAATGGGCCGAGATCGTCGTCTATCCAACGGACGAGGAGGGGGTTGGACGGGCGCTCGACCGGGCACAGGGCGCCGATCTGATTGTCAAGGCGAGCGGTGTCGGGGTGTTCGACCGGCTGCTCGAAGCCGCCGTGCCGGCGATCCGGCGGGCCGGCGGGCTCTCGGTCTTCTGGGACGTCGACGCCCCGGCCACCCTCGACCGGGTCGCGGCGTACGAGGACGACCCGTTCCGTCGGCTGATCCCCGAATATGACCTGATCCTGACTTATGGCGGCGGGCCGCCGGTCGTCGCCGCTTATCGCCGCCTCGGCGCCCGCTGTTGCGTACCGATCTATAACGGCCTCGACCCGGCGACCCATTACCCGGTGCCGCCGGAGCCGCGCTTTGCCTGCGATCTCGGGCTCGTCGCCAACCGCCTACCCGACCGCGAAAGGCGAATCGATTCGTTCTTTCTGGCGGTCGCCGCCGCCCGCCCGCAGCAACGTTTTCTGCTCGGCGGCAATGGCTGGCACGACAAGGAGGTGCCGCCGAACGTCTCCTGTCTCGGCCACCTCTACACCCGCGACCACAACGCCTTCAACGCCTCGGCGCGGGCTGTCTTGAACGTCAGCCGCGACAGCATGGCGGCCTGCGGCTACAGCCCGGCGACGCGCGTCTTCGAGGCGGCCGGTGCCGGCGCCTGCGTGATCACCGACGCCTGGGAAGGGATTGCCTCCTTCTTCGAGCCCGGAAGCGAGATCCTGGTCGCCGACAGCGGCGCGGATGTGGCCGAGCATCTGGCCCGGCTGACCCCGCCCGAGGCCCGCCGGATCGGCGCGGCGGCGCGGCGGCGCGCACTCGCCGAGCACACCTACGAACAGCGCGTCGATCGCCTGGAAGCCGTGCTCGACGGGGTCTCGCCATGATTTCCGCCCTGCCGCCGCCGGCGCAGAAATTGCGCATCGTCATCCTCGGCCTGTCGATCACCTCGTCCTGGGGCAACGGCCATGCCACGACCTATCGCAGCCTGATGCGCGCGCTGGCCCGCCGCGGCCACGACGTGCTGTTTCTCGAACGCGAAGCGCCCTGGTACGCCGCCCACCGCGACGTCCTCGACCCGCCCTGCGGCGCGGTCCGCCTCTACGGCAGCCTCGACGAATTGAAGGAGCGCTGGCGCGGCGCGCTCGCCCGCGCCGATCTTGTCGTCGTCGGCTCCTATGTGCCGGAGGGGATCGCGGTCGTCGAGCTCGTCCGCACATGGGCGCGCGGCCTTCTCGCCTTTTACGACATCGACACCCCGGTCACCCTGGCCGGGCTCGCCGCCGGCAATTGCCCCTATCTTTCGGCCGATCTCGTCCCTGTGTTCGACCTCTATCTGTCGTTCACCGGCGGTCCGGTCTTGCGCCATCTCGAACGGCACTACGGCGTCCAGGCGGCGCGCGTCCTCTATTGCGCGGTCGACCCGCTGTGCCACCGCCCGGAAGCGGCCGAGTCCTTGTGGGATCTCGGCTATCTCGGCACCTACAGCGCCGACCGGCAGCCGAAGGTCGAGGCGCTGCTGTCGGAGCCGGCGCGGCGCTGGCCGCAAGGACGGTTCAGCCTCGCCGGCGCGCTCTACCCGCCCGATGTCGCCTGGCCCGCTAATCTCGAACGGATCGAACATATCGGCCCCGCCGACCATCACTGGTTCTATGCGCGCCAGCGCTTCACGCTGAATCTGACCCGCGCCGACATGATCCGTACCGGCTATTCGCCGAGCGTGCGGCTGTTCGAAGCCGCCGCCTGCGGCGTCCCGATCATCAGCGACTGGTGGCCGGGGCTCGACACGATCCTCAAGCCCGGATCGCAGATCCTGGTCGCGCGGGATGCCCGGGAGGTCCTGTCCTATCTGCGCGACATGGCTGAGGAGGAGCGGCAGCGGATCGCGGCGCGGGCGCGCGCGGCGGTATTGGCGCGCCACACCGCAGCGCATCGCGCGCAGGCGCTCGAAACCTATGTCGGGGAGCGGCTCGCCGGCACCTCCGGCCGACGCGCGGCAGGGGCGGGGTAGCGGAAGGTGAAGCTTATCGTCTTCGGATTGGCGGTCAGTTCCTCCTGGGGGAACGGGCACGCCGTATTGTGGCGCGCCCTGATCCGCGCGCTGGCGGCGCGCGGGCACAGCACCTGGTTCTTCGAGCGCGACGTCCCCTATTACGCCCAGCACCGCGACCTGACCGAACTCGCGGGCGGGAGACTCGTGCTCTATCGCGATTGGGCCGACATTCAGCCCGAGGCGGAGCGTGCGGTCAGCGAGGCCGATGCGGCGATCGTCACCTCCTATTGCCCGGATGCGCTTGCCGCGGGCGAAGTGAGCGAAGGCGCCCGCAGCCTGCGCGTCTTTTACGATCTCGACACGCCGGTTACGCTGGCGCGGCTCGCGGCGGGCGAGCCGGTCTCCTATATCGGACCCGCGGGGCTCGCAGGGTTCGACCTGGTCTTGAGCTATACCGGCGGCGGCGCCGTGACGGCGCTGCAACAGCGGCTCGGCGCCCGCCGGGTGGTGCCGCTCTACGGCAGCGTCGATCCCGACCAATACCGGCCGGTGCAGGCGCGGGGGCCGCGCGCCGCATTGTCCTATCTCGGCACCTTCGCCGCGGATCGCCAGGACGCGCTCGAACGCCTGCTGATCGAGCCGGCGCGGCGGCGGCCGGCGTTGCGTTTTCTGATCGGCGGCGCGCAATACCCGGACGATTTTCCGTGGCGGGTGAACATCGCCTTTCTCGGCCATGTCGCACCGGGCGACCATCCGCGCTTCTACGCCGCGGCGCGGGCGACGCTCAACGTCACGCGCGGCGCGATGGCGGCGAGCGGCTGGTGTCCGTCGGGGCGGCTGTTCGAAGCCGCCGCCTGCGCCGCCCCGATCCTCAGCGACTGGTGGGACGGGCTCGACGATTTTTTCGCACCGGAACGCGAGATCGTGATTGTGCATAAGGCCGAGGACGTGCTCGCCGCGCTCGCGCTGAGCGACGGCGAACTGGCGCGGATCGGCCGACAGGCGCGCGAGCGCGCACTCGCCGAGCATACCGCCGCGCGCCGCGCCGAACAGCTCGAAGCGCTGTTGGCGGGAGAATGGTCTTCCGCGGCACAGGAGGAATGAGCATGTGGGGCATCGTTCCCGCCGCCGGCAGCGGCACGCGCATCCAGCCGCTCGCCTTCTCGAAGGAGCTGCTGCCGGTCGGCAGCCGCCAGGACGGCGGCACCGAGCGCCCGCGGGCGGTCAGCGAATACCTGATCGAGCGCATGCTGATGGCCGGGGCCGACAAGATCTGCTTTGTCATTTCGCCGTGGAAATCGGACATCCTGCGCTATTACGGCGGCGCCATCGGCGGCGCCGCGATCGCCTATGTCGTGCAGCCCGAGCCGGCGGGACTGTGCGACGCGATCTTCCGCGCCCTGCCGCTCGTCGCCGACGAGGAGACCGTACTGGTCGGATTGCCCGACACGATCTGGCTGCCGGAAGACGCCTTCGCCGCCTTGCCGGACGACCGGCTCGCCTTTCTGACCTTCCCGGTCGAGCGCCCGGAATTGTTCGATGCCGTGGTCAGCGACGGCGCCGGGCGGGTCTGCGAGATCCAGGTGAAGCAGCAGGGCGCAGCCTCGCACCGGATCTGGGGCGCCTTCAAACTGCCGGGGCGGACCCTGCGCCGGCTCCATGAGCTGTGGCGCGGGCGCGGCGACGAATATATCGGCACCCTCGTCAACGCCTATCTGGCGCAGGGAGGGGAGGCGGTCGCGGTGCCGGCCGGGCGCGCTTATGTCGATGTCGGCACCTTGGGCGGCTATCGCGAGGCGATGCGGCTGCTCGCCGGCGCCGGTGCCGATAGCGGGGCGGTGGCGCCGCTGCGCGCGCAGGCGGGCCGGCGCAGATGAGCCGCCAATCGCCCGACGAGATCCGCGCCGCGGCGGCGGCGCTCGGGCCGTGGTTCCACAATATCGACCTTTGCGGCGTCGCCACCGCCCCGGATCATTTTCTCGGCGACTACCCGGCGGTCAAATGGCGCCGCTTCGCCGATGCCCTTCCCGCCGATCTGACCGGCAAGAGCGTGCTCGACATCGGCTGCAACGGCGGCTTCTATTCGATCGAGATGAAGCGCCGCGGGGCCGACCGCGTGCTCGGCCTCGATTTCGACCCCGATTATCTGCGCCAGGCGCGCTTTGCCGCAGAGACGCTCGGCTTCACCATCGAATTCCGCGAATTGTCGGTTTACGACATCGCCCGGCTCGGCGAGCGCTTCGACATCGTATTATTCCTCGGCGTGCTGTACCACCTGCGCCATCCGCTGTTGGCGCTCGATCTCATTCGCGAGCACGTCATGGGCGACCTGTTTGTCTGCCAGTCCTTGCAGCGCGGCGATCCGGGCCTGTCCGCCGTCGCGGAAGACTATCCGTTCTGGGACGCCGCAATCTTCGAGCGGCCGGACTTTCCGCGGATGTTCTTCATCGAGCATCGCTACGCCGGCGACAACACCAATTGGTGGATCCCCAACCGCGCCTGCACCGCGGCCCTATTGCGCAGCGCCGGTTTCGTCATCGAGGCCAATCCCGAGGAGGAGGTGTTCGTCTGCCGGCCGGGGCCGCCGCTGCTCGGGGCCGGCGCGGTCTATCCGGCCAAACCGCGGCACAGGGCGAGGGCAGGGGAATGATCGAAGCGGTCATGCTGTGGAACGAGCCCAACAATAAATCGCATTGGGATCTCGAACTCGATCCCGACTGGACGCGCTTTGGCGCAATGCTGCGCCTCGCCGCCGAGGCGCTTGCCGCCGAGGCGCCGGCTCTGCCGCGCGTGCTCGGCGGGATCTCGCCGATCGACCCCGATTTCATCGCCAATCTCGCCGGTCAGGGCGCGCTCGCGCGGCTCGACGTACTTGCCGTGCACGGCTTTCCGCTCGACTGGAACCTGTGGATGATCGACGAGTGGCCGCAGAAGCTCTGCGACGTCGCGGCGGTCGGCCAGAGGCCGGTGTGGGTGTCCGAGGTCGGCGCGTCGAGCTTTGGCGCCGAGGAGGTCCAGGAATTCGGGCTCGTCCGCACCGCCGAACTGCTGCTCGGCCGCGCTCCGCGCATCCACTGGTACAGCCTCTATGACCTGCCGAAGGCGTGGCCGGCGACGACCCGTCACCGCGAGGCCGAGGGCTCGTCCTATTACCGCCATTTCTACATGGGCCTCCTGCGCGAGGACGGCACGCCAAAGCGCGCGGCCGGGCGGTTTGCCGAGTTCACGCCGGGGCTCGGCGTCTGCCAGTGGTTTCATTTCGAGGATCACCGGCTCGACGACGCGGTGGTCTGGCTGAAGCGGCTCGGCGTGCGCCACCTGCGCACCGGCCTCTCCTGGGCCGACAGCTTCCGCCCGAACGCCGAAGCCTGGTTCGACCGCCAGATGCGGGCCTTGGAGCCGTTCGACGTGACGCTGACCTTCTGCTTCACCCCCGAGCACCGCGGCCTCGCCCCCCACCACACCAGCCCTCCGCTTGTCCCCGAGGAGTTCGCCGAGTTCTGCGTGCGCATGGTGCGGCGCTATTGGCGCGCCGGCGCCGGATGAGTGCGGGTGCGGACACCCTCGCCGCCTTGGCGCGGCGCTCCCCGATCGCGGCGCGGGTCTTGATCCTCGCCGCCCACCCCGACGACGAGACGATCGGCATGGGCGCCTCGCTGTATCTGTTGCACGACGGGCTGCTGGTGCATGCGACCGACGGCGCGCCGCGCGACGGGCGCGACATGCGGATGCACGGCTTTGCGACACGGGCCGACTATGCCGCC
>DATFCQ010000061.1:0-15508 GCA_035252905.1 Allostellaceae bacterium
CGCTATGGTCGATGCTGTGCACCTACATCATCATCCGGCTGCTCGATCGCCTGACCGGCGTGCGCGTCAACCGCGAGGAGGAGCACGACGGTCTCGACCTCGCGGCCCACGGCGAGCGCGCCTACGACCTGACCTGAATGCGGCGGAATGCGCTGCGCTTTTCCGCCCTACGAGGATCATGTAGGGCGGAAAAGCACAGCGCATTCCGCCTCTTCTCTAGGCGAGGCCGTACAGCAGTGCGGCGTTGTCGTGCGTCAGTTTCTGCCGCATCGCCGGAGACAGGTCCTGCATCTGGCGCTCGATCGCGGCCTGCGAATTCGGCCACACGCTGTCGGGATGCGGGTAGTCCGCGGCCCACAGCAGGTGTCCTTCGCCAAAGAACGGGATCAGCGACATCGCCACATAATCCTCCTGGAACGTCGCCCAGATCTGCCGCTTGAACAATTCGCTGGGCTTGGTTTCGAGCGCGATGCCGCCCTTGTCGGCCCAGAACTCCTTGGCTTCCCACAACCGCCAGTGGCGGTAGTCAAGCTCCTGCACGAGCCAGGGCAGCCAGCCGGTGCCGGCCTCGGCCATCACCATCCTGAGTTTCGGGTGGCGTTCGAGGATGCCCCAGGCGAACAGGTCGACAAAGGGTTCGAGGAAGTTGGCCATGAAGCCCTTGGTGTTCTCAAAGGTGCTCGCCGGCTTGCCGGCGGCGCGGCTGCCGGGCGGAATGCCAAAAACGGTGATGTGCCAGGACAGGATGACGCCGCTCTGTTCGAGCGCGTCCCACAGCGGCTCCCAGGCCGGGTCGTCGAGCTTCGGGGTGATCTGGGCGATCATCAGATTGACCTGGCGCACCCCGCCGCGGGCGACGAGGCGCGAGAGTTCCGCGACCGCGGCCTTGGGCGTCTCCGGCAGCATCGGCACGCCGATCAGGCGGTCGGGTGCCGCCTTGCAGAAGTCGAGGAGCCAGTCGTTGTAGACGCGGTAGCAGGCGACGCGCAGTTCCGGGTCCTCGGTCGAGATCTGGAAGATCGGGCCGAAGATGACCTGGGCGGCGATGCGGTTGTGGTCCATGTCGGCGAGGCGCAATTCGGGCACCGCCGGGCGGCGCGCGCTCTGATCGTGGATGCCGGCGCGGTCGAACGCATTGTAGAGCGCTTTGACCGCCCGCGCCGCGCCGGTCTCGGGCGGCTTGCCGTCCCAGCGTCCCCACACCTTGCCGTCGCACACCCAGACCGCCTGGCCGTCCCGCTCTTCGACCCGGGGGGCGCGGGCGCGCAGGGAGTGCGGCAGCCGCGTTTCCCACAGATCCGCCGGCAATTGCGAGAGATCCATATGGTCGTCGCAGGAGATCAGCTTGTCGGTCACGGCGTCCTCCACGTCATCAGAGCGGTCGATCGGGCAATTCTAAGCCCGATCGAGCGGATCGGCATAGAATTCCCGCTCGACCCGCGCAGGCCGGCGCGCGAGTCCCCATATCTCTTCGCATCCTCCGATGAATTTCACCCTCGCCATACTCGGCCGCCCCAATGTCGGCAAATCGACCCTGTTCAACCGGCTCGTCGGCCGCCGCCTGGCGCTTGTCGACGACACGCCGGGGCTGACCCGCGACCGCCGCGAGGGCAGGGGCCGCATCGCCGATCTCGAATTTCGCGTGTTCGACACGGCGGGGCTTGAAGAGACCGCCCCCGCCTCGCTCGCCGGGCGGATGCAGGCGCAGACCGGCCGCGCCCTGGCCGAAGCCGATGTCGCCCTCCTGGTCATCGACGCGCGCGCCGGCGTGACCGAGGCCGACCGGCACTTTGCCCGGTGGCTGCAGAAGAGCGGCAAGCCGGTCGTGCTCGCCGCCAACAAGGCCGAGGGACGCGCGGCATGGCCCGGCATCGGCGAGGCATGGCGGCTCGGCCTCGGCGAGCCGGTCGCGCTCTCGGCCGAGCATGGCGAGGGGCTCGCCGAATTGTATGACCGGCTGCGCCCTTTTGCGGAGGAGAACGCGGCCGCACCGCAGCAGGATGGAGACAGGCCGCTCGAACTGGCGATCGTCGGGCGCCCGAATGTCGGCAAATCGACGCTCGCCAACCGGCTTCTCGGCGAAGAACGCCTGTTGACCGGTCCCGAAGCCGGCATCACCCGCGACGCCATCGCGGTCGATTGGCAATGGCGGGGCCGGCCGATCCGTCTTGTCGACACCGCCGGCTTGCGCCGCAAGCCGCGCATCGAGGAGAAGCCGGAAAAGCTGTCGGCCGCCGACGCATTGCGGGCGATCCGCTTCGCCGCGGTCGTGATCCTGGTCTGCGACGCTCTGCAGCCGCTCGAACGCCAGGATCTGGCGATCGCCCGGCTGGTGGCCGACGAGGGGCGCGCGCTGGTCATGGCGGCGAACAAATGGGATAAGATCGAGGATCGCGCGGCCGCATTGGCGCGCCTGCGGGAGCGCGCGGCGCTGTCTCTGCCCCAGCTTTCAGGGCTCGCGATCGTCCCGGTTTCCGGGCTGACCGGCTCCGGTCTCGAAGCGCTGATGCAGGCGGTTTTCGCCGCCCATGACGTCTGGAACCGCCGGGTCCCGACCGGCAGCCTCAACCGCTGGCTCGCCGCCGCGGTCGCGCGCCATCCGCCGCCGCTCGCCGCCGGCCGGCCGCTGCGCCTGCGCTATATCACGCAGGTCAATACCCGGCCGCCGAGCTTTGCCTTGTTTGCCTCGCAGCCGCAGGAATTGCCCGATTCCTATCGCCGCTATCTCATCAACGGATTGCGCGAAGACTTTAACTTATATGGAACGCCCATTCGCCTGATGTTGCGCAAGGGCAACAATCCCTACCAAAGCGAATGACCCTCTCCTGGAGAAAGCGGCCGAATTCTTGACCAAAGACCGCGTAATCGTTCACGCTCGCAACCAGCAAATCTCGGGGGGGATTATCGCCCTGACCGCGATTTGGGAACCGCATCCGCCGCACCTTGTTCACGGCCTTGCAAAAAGGTATGGGTCATCAGGATCATGCCTGCCGCAATCGAATGTTGTGCCGACGCGGAAACGCAGGAACGTCGCTGGGACGCTGACCAGTACCGGGCGCGAGCGCGGACCCTGCGCAAACTGGCGTTGCGGACGCGCTCCCCCGAGGTGCGGCGCGATCTGATGGAACTGGCGCTGCGCCACGAGCGGCTGGCGGCCTATCTCGACGCCCAAGCCGACAGCGACCCCTCTCGGTAGATTATAGGATGGGCTGAGCAACGCGAAACCCATCATCTCCGGGCCTTGTATTCGTCATTCCCGGACTCGTTCCGGGCACCCACGCCTTTCCACATCTCAAGTATTAGCCGACGCGGCACCGCGTAGATGGCCGAGTCAAGCAGGACTTTCGCTGGGATTAGTCTACCCTACAACCCCTCTCTCTTGAGCGGGGAAGGCGGCGGCGCGGCGTGAACGATCTCGCCGTTCTTTGTGCATCCCGGCAGGGCCAGCGCGAGAAAGGTTTCGGTGACGCTCTCGGGCGGGGGCAGCAGGGCCGGGACCTCGCCGGGAAAGGCGCGGGCCCGCAGCCGCGTGCGGACGACCCCTGGATCGATCAGATTGGCGCGCACCGGGGTCGGGGCGAGTTCGGCGGCATAGATCCTGACCAGGGTTTCGAGGGCGGTCTTGCTGACCGCATAGGCGCCCCAATAAGGCGAAACCCCGCGCGCCATCCCGCTCGTGACAAAGATCGCGCGGCCCGCCGCGGCGGCGCGCAACAGCGGATCGAACCCCCGGATCAGACGCCAATTGGCGTTCAGATTGACGTCCAAGACCTCGGCCCAGGTTTTTGGCGGGATGTGTCCGAGCGGCGCGAGCATGCCGAGTTCGCCGGCATTGCCGACCAGGATGTCGAGACGCCCCCAGCGCTGGTACAGCGCCGCCGCGAGATCGTCGATCCGGTCCAGGTCGCGCAGATCGAGCGGCACCAGGCTGGCGCTGCCGCCGACGGCGCGAACCCGGTCGTCGACCTCTTCGAGCGCGCCCGGCGTGCGCGCCGTCAACACGACATGGGCGCCCTCGGCGGCAAAGCGCACCGCCACGGCGGCGCCGATGCCGCGCGAGGCGCCGGTCACGAGTGCGAGCTTGCCGGCAAGCCGGCCGGAGCGAGCCGCCTCGGCGCTCTTTATTCCAGCGCTCATCGTCCGGCCGTCTCGGCGAGCAGCGACAGCTGCGCCGAGGGCGGACCGTCATCGGCGTCGACCAGCGGGATCGGGTAATCGCCGGTGAAGCATGCATCGCAAAACCGCGCCTGCCGGCTCGGGCGTTCCCCCATCGCCCGGTAGAGCCCTTCGATCGACAGAAAGGCGAGACTGTCGATGCCGATGAACTTGGCCATCGCCTCGACGTCGAGCCGGGCGGCGAGCAGCTCTTTCTTTTGCGGGGTGGCGATCCCGTAAAAACAGGGATGGCTGGTCGGCGGGCTGGAGATGCGCATATGAACTTCGCGCGCCCCGGCCTGGCGGACCATGTTGACGATCTTGATCGAAGTCGTGCCGCGCACGATCGAATCGTCGACGAGCACAACCCGTTTGCCGCAGAGATTGGCGCGGTTGGCGTTGTGCTTCAGGCGGACGCCGAGATGGCGGATCTGGTCGGTCGGCTCGATAAAGGTGCGCCCGACATAATGGTTGCGGATGATGCCGAGCTCGAAGGGGAGGCCGGATTCGAGGGCATAGCCGAGGGCGGCGGGAACGCCCGAATCGGGAACCGGAACCACGATGTCGGCGTCGACATGGCTTTCGCGCGCGAGTTCGCGGCCGATGCGCTTCCTCGCCTCATAGACGCTGCTGCCCTCGACGATGCTGTCGGGCCGGGCAAAGTAGATGTATTCGAAGACGCAGAACCGGCTGTCGTGGCGGCCGAACGGCATCAGGCTCTGCACCCCGCCGGGGCCGATGACGACGATCTCCCCGGCCTCGACGTCGCGCACGAATTCGGCGCCGATGATGTCGAGCGCGCAGGTCTCCGAGGCGAGGATCCACGCGTCGCCGAGCCGGCCGAGCACGAGCGGACGTACGCCCAGCGGATCGCGCACGCCGATCAAGGCGTCCTGCGCCAACGCCGCCAAGGAATAGGCGCCCTGGACCTGGCGCAAGGCATCGGTCAGCCGCTCGACGACGGTGCCTTTGAGGCTGGTCGCGATCAGATGGACGATGACCTCGGTGTCGCTCGTCGACTGAAACAGGCTGCCGCGGCGCACCAAGGCGCGGCGCAATCGGTACGAATTGGTCAGATTGCCGTTGTGGCAGATCGCCAGCCCGCCGAATTCGAAATCGGCGAACAGCGGCTGCACGTTGCGCAACGCCACCTCGCCGGTCGTCGCATAGCGGACATGGCCGATCGCGGCATTTCCGCGCAGCCGGTCGATGACGTCCTTGGAGTTGAAATTGTCGCCGACATGGCCCATCCCGCGATGGGCGCTGAACTGCTCGCCGTCATAGGCGACAATGCCGGCCGCCTCCTGCCCGCGGTGCTGCAGGGCGTGCAGGCCGAGCGCGGTCAACGCCGCCGCATCGGGGTGGCCGTACACTCCGAAAACGCCGCATTCCTCGTGAAAATGGTCGGTGTCGAGAGGGTCTGAACTCACGATCGGCGCCGCCCGTTCCGCTCACACAGAAATGGTGGGCAGATCCGCAAGATGCGAGGGGAGCCGCTAGCGCGCATTGTCGATCAGGCGGTCGAGATCGCGCTGCTCTCGCATATTGTAGCTCGGCGCCGCGGCGGCGGCCGGTTTTGCCGGCAGCGGCACGACGGGGTTGGCGAGAGCCCGCATGGCCTGCTCCGCGGCCTTGGCCCGGGCGATCGCGGGCGCGCCGCCGCCGGCCATGTCGGCGCTCTTCCACTGCAACGAGCGCGGCAGTACGCCGCGCAGCATGTCGGCGCCCTCGGCGAGAAACGGAGCGCTCCTGGCATGGTTGAACCAGTCCGGGCGGTCGCCCGGCGGCACGCTGATGTCGAGCAGCAGATAGGCGAGGCAGACCACCGCGACGCCGCGCAGGATGCCGAACAGCAGCCCCAAGGTGCGGTCGATCGGCGACAGGGCGCCAAAGCGGATGAACCGCGCGATGTATCCGGTCGCGATCGTCAAGAGGATCAGGCTGACGAGGAAAACCCCGGCGCCGTCGACGACATAGGCGAGGAGCGGCGTGTGGATCAGCCGCGAAAGGACGTGATAGACGGGATTGAAGCTGAAATAGGCGATCACCGCGGCGCCGCCCCAGGCGAGGATCGACAGGGCTTCGCGCACAAAGCCGCGGGCAAAGGCGAACAATGCCGACAAGGCGACGACGACGAGAACGCCAACATCGAGCATGTTCATGGCGCCGCTCCGAAGCGAGGGCGGCCGATTCCTGCCCCGTCCCGGCGAAGGCCGGGATCCGACACGGGGGCGGCGCGCCGCGGCGCCGGCGCGAGCCGGCTGACGAGTTCGCCCAAATGCCCGATCGCCATGATCGTCAATCCCTCTCCCGCGCCATCGGCGCGCGGCGTCGGCCGGTGCGCCGGCATCCACGCCTCGGCAAAGCCGAGCTTTGCCGCCTCCTTGAGGCGCAATTCCGCATGACCGACCCGCCGCACCTCGCCGGACAAGGCAATCTCGCCGAACACGACGGCGTCGACCGGAACCGGCGTCCCGTGGAGCGCCGAAACCAGCGCCGCCGCGACCGCCAGATCGGCGGCCGGCTCGACGATGCGCAGCCCGCCGGCGACGTTCAGGTAGATGTCGTTGGCACCGACCGAGAGGCCGCAGCGCGCGTCCAGGACCGCGGTGATCATCGCCAGCCGCGTCGCATCCCACCCGACGACCGCCCGACGGGGCGTGCCGAGCACCGCCGGCGCGACCAGCGCCTGGATCTCGACGAGGACCGGCCGGGTACCCTCGATCCCGGCAAACACGGCAGAGCCGCTCATGCTCCCGCGCTGCGCACTTTCCGCGCCGATTTCTTCTCCTTCTCCTTCCGCCCCGCCCGGACCGCGCCCGGACAGGAACAGGGCCGAAGGGTTGGGGACCTCGACGAGGCCGCAGCCGCTCATCTCGAACACGCCGATCTCGTCGGTCGCGCCGAAGCGGTTCTTGACCGCGCGCAGGATGCGAAACTGGTGGCCGCGCTCGCCTTCGAAATACAAGACGGTGTCGACCATGTGTTCGAGCACGCGCGGCCCGGCGATGACCCCCTCCTTGGTGACGTGGCCGACAAGGACCAATACAAAGCCGCGCCGTTTGGCGGCGCGGATCAGTTCCTGCGCCGCGCCGCGCACCTGGCTGACCGTGCCGGGCGCGCTGTCGAGCGCGTCGATATACATGGTCTGGATCGAATCGACGACGACGAGGTCGGGAGCGTCGGGCCGGTCGAGCGTCGCCAGGATGTTTCCGACATTGCTCTCGGCAGCGAGCAGAACGGGGCTGTCGGCGACGCCGAGCCGGGCGGCGCGCAGACGGATCTGGTCGATCGCCTCCTCGCCGGTCAGATAGGCGGCGCTGAGCCATCCTTGCGCCGCGATCGCCGCGGCCGCCTGCAACAACAGGGTCGATTTGCCGATGCCCGGGTCGCCGCCGACCAAGAGCGCCGAGCCAGGGACAAAACCGCCGCCGCACACCCGGTCGAGTTCGGCGAGACCGGTCGGCCGGCGCGGCGGCAGCGCGCTCTCGCCGGTCAGGCCGACAAAGCCGATGCGCCGGCCGCCGCGACGGTCGAGGCCGGAATGCGGGGCTTCGCGCGGCATTTCCTCGACAAGGCTGTTCCACGCCCCGCAGCCCTCGCAGCGGCCGCTCCATTTGACGTGGCTCGCGCCGCATTGCTGGCAGGCGTAGCGCGCCTGGGAGCGGGCCATGACCTCACCCTCGCCGTGTCATCGGGCGCCCAACTCCATAGGGATCGGCCCCTCCGGGCGGCCGTTGACAAACTGGTCGACGATCGGGTTGCCGGAGCGGTCGATCTCGGCCGGCGGTCCCTGCCAGATGATCCGCCCCTCGTACAGCATCGCGATCCGGTCGGCGATCCGCCTGGCGCTCGCCAGGTCGTGGGTGATCGAGATCGCGGTGGCGCCAAGCTCGCGCACGCATTGGCTGATCAATCCGTTGATGATCCCGGCCATGATCGGGTCGAGACCGGTCGTCGGCTCGTCGAAGAAGAGGATTTCCGGCTCGGCGGCAATTGCGCGCGCCAGGGCCACCCGCTTCTGCATGCCGCCGGACAACGCGGCGGGATAGAGCCCGGCGACCTCTTCCCCGAGACCGACCGCCGCCAGTTTCGCAAGTGCGACGGTTCTCGCCGCCTGCCGTTCCATGCCCCGCGCCTGGATCAGACCGAAGGCGACATTCTCCCACACGCGCAGCGAATCGAACAGGGCGCCGCCCTGGAACAGCATGCCGAATTTGAGCATCAGCCGCTCGCGTCGGGCGCGTCCGAGCCCCGCCGTCTCCTCGCCGTCGATGCGCACCGACCCGGCCTCGGGCCGCAGCAATCCGAGAATGCATTTGAGCAATACCGACTTGCCGGTTCCCGAGCCGCCGATGACGACGAGGCTCTCGCCCGTCGCGCAATCGAGATCGAGACCGTCGAGTACGCATTTGGTGCCGAAGGATTTGACCAGCCGCCGCACCGAAATTTTCGGATAGGGGGCGCCGTTGGAGACCGCGGTCATCGCGAGAAGAACGCTGCAGTCAACAGATAGTCGACGACCAGGATCAGGATCGAGGCCGACACGACGGCATGGGTCGTCGCCTGGCCGACGCCTTGCGCCCCGCCGCGCGAGTGATAGCCGTAATAGCAGCCCATCAGGGCGATGATGAACCCGAACACGGCCGCCTTGACGAGGCCCGAGACCACGTCGATCGTCTCCAGGTGCTCCTGGGTGCGCTGCAGATAGACATAGGGATTGAAGCCGAGCTTGTAGGTGCCGACGAGGAAACCGCCGAAGACGCCGATGATGTCGGCGACCAGGACCAAGAGCGGCAGGGTCACCACCCCGGCGATCAGCCGCGGCAAGACAAGATAGCGCAGCGGATTGGTCGACAAGGTCTCGAGCGCGTCGATCTGCTCGGTGACGCGCATCGTGCCGATTTCGGCCGCCATCGCCGCGCCGACCCGGCCGGCCACCATCAGCCCGGCGATGACCGGACCGAGTTCGCGAGTCATCGACAACACGACGACGGTGGCGACCGCGCTCTCGGCCGAGAACCGGCTGAAGCCGGTATAGGATTGCAGTGCCAGGACCATGCCGGTGAAGATTGCGGTCAGCCCGACCACCGGCAATGAGAAATAGCCGATGTCGAGCATCTGGCGCAGGATCGTGCGCCCGTAAAGAGGCGGGCGCACGGCGCTCAGCACGGCGGTGCCGGCGAACCCCGCGAGGCGGCCGGTCGCGGCGAGGAAGCCAAGACTTGCGGCGCCGATCGTGGCGACAAAGCTCAGCATGCTGGCCGCCCGCGATAGCGGCGATGGTAGCGGCGGCCGAGGGCGGTCAGGACCTCATAGCCGATCGTGCCGCAATCGGCGGCGGCCTCGTCGACGCCGTAATCTTCGTCGAGGAGCGTGATGAACGCTCCCGGCCGGGCCAATGCGGGGTCGACCGCGGTGACGTCGAATACGGTCAGATCCATCGACACGCGGCCGACCAGCGGAACGCGCATGCCGCCGAGCCGGCCCGAGCCGCGCCCGCCAAACGAGCGCAGCCAGCCGTCGGCATAGCCGAGGGCGACGGTCGCGAGCCGGGCCGGCGCCGGCGCCGCCCAGGCGGCGCCATACCCGACCGGCTGGCCCGCGTCGATCTCGCGAACCTGCAGGATGCGCCCCTGGAGGCGGACGACCGGCCGCATCGGGTTGGGGTTCCCAGGCTGCGGGTTGACCCCGTAAAGGGCGGCGCCCGGCCGCACCAGATCGAAATGAAAGGCCGGCCCGAGAAAGATCCCGGACGAGGCGGAGAGGCTTGCGGGCGGCTCCGGCAATGCCGCGCGCGCCTCGAGGAAAGACCGGCGCTGCATCTCGTTCAACGGGTGAAGGGGCTCGTCGGCGCAGGCAAGATGGCTTAGGAGGCCATGCCAGGACAGGTCCCGCAAGTCCTCGGCGGCGGCGGCAAATTCCCGCAGCGACAGACCGAGCCGGGACATTCCGGTATCGAGGTGCAACAGCGCCGGACGGGACGGCGCCGCCCTGCGCCACAAGGCGATCTGCCCCGGATCGTTGAGGACCGGAACGAGGCGATAGGCGAGAAACTCCGCTTCCGTGCCGGCGAACGGGCCGTTGAGAACGGCGATCTCGCAGCAGGAACGGAGCGCGGCGCGCGCCGCGATCCCCTCGTCGAGCGTGGCGACAAAAAAGCGCCGGCATCCGGCGGCGGCGAGCGCCGGGGCGACCGCGCCGGCGCCGAGCCCGTAGGCGTCGGCCTTGATCACCGCCGCGCATTCGGCCGGCGCCGCACGCGCGCGTAATGACCGCCAGTTCGCGGCGATCGCGGCAAGATCGACGTCGAGCAGGGCGCCGGCGCGGCTCGCGGGGTCGCAGGCCATTACGCGCTTTGCCGATGGTCATATCTCAGTTGAGACGCGACCAAATGCCCCTCACCCCGGCCCTCTCCCCGCAAAGCGGGGAGAGGGAGGGACCCGCGGCAACGCCGCGGGAGGGTGAGGGGCAGAGAGTAACAGGCCATCTTGCCGGTCATTCATTCGCCGACACTCCCGCATAGCTTTCAAAGCGGGTGGTCTCGGCGTCGAAGCGCAATTTGATCGTGCCGACCGGACCGTGGCGCTGCTTGGCGACGATGACCTCGCCGAGACCGTGGATCCGTTCGAGGTTTTCCCGCCATTTCTGATAGCGGTCGTTGAATTTCGCCTCGTCCTCGTCGGCATGACGGGTGGGTTCGCGCGATTCGTAATATTCCTGGCGGAAGATGAAGATCACGACGTCGGCGTCCTGCTCGATCGAGCCCGATTCGCGCAGATCGGCGAGCATCGGCCGCTTGTCCTCGCGGCTCTCAACCGCGCGCGACAATTGCGAGATCGCGAGCACCGGGATGTCGAGCTCCTTGGCCAGCGCTTTGAGGCCGCGGGTGATTTCGGAGATTTCCTGGACGCGGTTTTCCGGTCCGCGGCTCTCCCGCGTCGGGCGCATCAATTGCAGATAATCGACGACGATCATCCCCAGCCCCTGCTGCCGCATCAGCCGGCGCGCCCGCGTGCGCAGGGCTGCGACCGATAATGCCGGGGTGTCGTCGATATAGAGCGGCATTGCCGCGAGGCGCTGGCTCGCCTGGACGAATTTGTCAAAATCCTCGCGGGCGACGTCGCCGCGCCGGATGCGGTCGGAGGAAACCCCCGATTCCTCGGCAAGGATGCGGGTGGCAAGCTGCTCGGCCGACATTTCGAGCGAGAAGAACCCGACCACCGCCCCGTCCTCGGCGAAGACGCGCCCGTCGGCGGCGCGGCCCGGCTTGTAGCGGCTCGCGGCGTTGAAGGCGATATTGGTGGCGAACGAGGTCTTCCCCATCCCCGGGCGCCCGGCCAATACGATCAGATCCGAGGGGTGCAGGCCGCCGAGCTTCTTGTCGAGATCGACAAAGCCGGTGGCGACTCCGACCGTCTTGCCGCTCTTCTTGAACGCCGCCTCGGCGTTGTGGATGGCGGTCGTCAGAGCCGAGCCGAAGGTGCGGAACCCGCCCTCGCCCTGACCTGGGACGGCGAGGTCAAAGAGGGCCTTCTCGGCCCGCTCGATCTGCTCCTTGGCCGGATCGTCGAGATTGTGGCGGAAGGCGTCGTTGACGATGTCCTCGCCGACGGAGATCAGTTGCCGCCGCAGGTGGAGGTCGTGGATGACCCGTCCGTAATCCTCGGCGTTGATGATCGTCACCGCCGCCGCGGCGAGCCGCGCCAGATATTGCGCGCCGCCGATGTCGGCGAGCGCCCCGTCCTGGTCGAACAGGTTTTTCAATGTGACCGGGTTGGCGTTCTGGCCGCGCTCGATCAGTTTGCCGATCGCGGCGAAGATCCGGCCGTGCACGGCATTGCCGAAATGCTCCGCCATCAGGAACTCGGCGACCCGTCCATAGGCCGCGTTGTTGATCAACATCGCGCCCAATAAGGCCTGCTCGGCGTCGGTGTTGTAGGGCGGGATGCGGACCAGTTCGGGGGCGGCCCGTTCGCCGCGCAGCGTCGTGACGTTCGTGTCCATGCGCGGCACGATAGCACCGCCTGCTTCCGGCGACCCGGCGCATTCGATCCACAGCCCTGTGTAAGGCGGGGAAACCGGATCAGGCGGCCTCTTCTGCCGCTTTCTCATGGGCGCGCTCCCAATCCACCATGTAGTCGCGCACGAGCGGCACGGTGTCGACCGCCTTGGCGATCTGCATCTGAAAGACGAGGTGATTGCCGCGCCGGAAGGCGATCTCGGAGCCGACCAGGTACATCTCCCACATGCGGCAGAAGCGCTCGTCATAGATTGCGCGCACGCGCTCGCGGTTCTCTTCGAAACGCCGCCGCCAGGCGCGCAAGGTGCGCGCATAGTGGAGGCGCAGGATCTCAATGTCGGTGATCCACAGCCGCGCGCGCTCGACCACCGGCACCACTTCCGACAGAGCCGGACAATACCCGCCGGGAAAGATGTATTTGCGGATCCACGGATGGGTCGAGCCCGGCCCGTCCATGCGGCCGATCGCGTGCAACAGGGCGACCCCGTCCGGCTTCAGGAGCGCCTTCAATTTGGCGAAGAACGCGCCGTAATGATTGATGCCGACATGTTCGAACATGCCGACCGAGACGATCCGGTCGTATTCTCCCCGTTCTTCGCGATAGTCGCGCAGATGGAAGCGCACGCGCTCCCCGAGCCCGGCGGCGGCGGCGCGCCGCGTCGCCACCTTGTGCTGCTCGGCCGACAGCGTGAGGCCGGTCACGTCGGCGCCGCATTCGGCGGCGAGGTAGAGGGCAAGCCCGCCCCAGCCCGAGCCGATGTCGAGGACCTTATGGCCTGGACGGAGCAGCAATTTCGCCGCGATGTGCCGCTTTTTGTCGAATTGCGCGGTGTCGATGTCGGTTTCGGGACCGCGGAAATAGCCGCAGGAATATTGCCGGTCGCGGTCGAGGAACAGGTCGTAGAGCTCCCCCGACAAGTCATAGTGATGGGCGGCGTTGCGCTCCGCCCGTGACACCGGATTGTACTGGTGAACCCGGCGCAGTGCCTTGGTCGTCCCGTTCAACAGGCGGCCGAGAACGCCGTCGGGAAGCGCTTCGACATTGGCGGCCAAGAGGTCGACGAGATCGTAAAGGCTGCCCTCCTCGATCGTCAGGGTGCCGTCCATATAGGCTTCGGGCACGTAGAGGCGAGGCCGCAAGACAAGCTTTCCATGCAGCGCCGGGTCGGAGAGGCGGATCGCGACCTCGGGCCCCGGCGCCGCTCCGGTGAAGAGATGCACCCGCCCGGCCGCATCGACGAGGCGCAGCCGACCGATTGTGATCAGGCGCTCGAACAGGCGCGCCAACAGCATGGCCCGTGCTCCCGAAATCGGCACCGGCCGCTACTATCGACGAAAATTACCCTGAAATACAAGCTTTTCCAGCCTCTTGCGCCGGCCCGGCCCGGCGGCAGAATCGGCGGAATACGCGCCGCTGCGCCGCGCTTTTCCGCCCTACACGGCCTTCGTAGGGCGGAAAAGCGCAGCGCATTCCGCCGTTTCCCTCGTCCAAACAGGCTCAGGCGGAGGCCGGCGGGCTCTCGCCCTCGGGGGGCGCGGCCGGAAGTTCTTCCTCTTCATCCTCCTCGCGCAGCCGCAGCGGGTCGATGCCGCGCGCCTGCATGTCGGCTTCCTCGGCCGATTGCGCGACATTGGCCGTGACCGTGACCGACACCTCGGGGTGCAGGACGATGTGCACCGGGTGCAACCCCAGGCTCTTGATCGGGCGGTCGAGCACGACCTGCCGCTTCTCGATCGTGAAGCCCGCCTCGGTAACCGCCTGTGCGATGTCGCGGGCCGAGACCGAGCCGTAGAGCTGGCCGCCCTCGCCGGCCTGGCGGATGATGACGGCGGTAAGCCCCGCCATCCGGTCGCCGATTTCGGACGCCTCGCTCTTGCGCTGCAGGTTGGCGGCTTCGAGCTGAGCACGCCGGCTTTCGAAATAGGTCAGGTTCTCCTTGGTCGCGCGCAGGGCCTTTTTCTGCGGCAACAGATAATTGCGGGCGTAGCCCGGCTTGACGTTGACGACGTGGCCCATTTGGCCCAACTTTTCGACGCGTTCAAGTAGGATAACTTCAACCATCGGTTTTTCCTCCGCAAGACCTGGAACCCTTGAAGCGCCGCCGCAATCCGAAGGCGCCGTCGACAAAGCCCAACACGGCGGTCAGCAACAGCGGCCAGCCGAGCAAGGCGGCCAGCACATAGAAAATGACGAGCACCGGAAGCGGGCGCGACAGCCGCCGCGCCGCGGTGTGCAAGACCGCCAGCCCGGCGAGGCAGAACGGCACGAACAGCAGGATCATCACGCTGACGCCGAACGGACGCGCGGGTCCGTCGAACGAGGCTGCCGCCGCGCCGGCGGCAAACAGGAGCGGCATCCACGGCGGCAGGCCGAGGGCGGCGATGTCGGGAGAGGGGCGCCGGTTGGCGCCGAAGCGAGCGAGGACGCCCTGCGCGAGAATGCCGTTCGTCGCCACCATCGCCATCCACGAGACTGCGAGCATCCCGGGCAGGACCAGCGCGAGAGAGCGGACGATGTCGTTGCGATCGGGCATGCCGTCGAGCCCGGGCGCGACCATCAGACGGTCGAGGGCCGGGCCGAGCGCGCGCCGCAGGATCGCCTCGATACCGTGCGTGCCGCCGGCCAGGACGACGCCAAGGACCGTCCCGAAGAGGGCGAGGCCGGTCAGCCAGCCTGCCAGCAGCCCGGGCGGATACCATTCGACCGCTCCGTCGCTCTGCGTGCGCGCGAGCAGCGCCTGACGGACCAGCACGACCACCGGCATTGCCATTACGGCGGCGAAGAACGCGGCCGACACCGCGCCGGTCGCGGCCAACAGGATCCCGGTCGCGGCGAGCGCGGCGAGCGCCGCGGCGCCGGCCCCGAGCCACAGCCCGGCCGCGAACAGCGGCAATTGCGCCATCGAGATCAGGATCAGCGATCCCGGCGAGCCGGTCAGCATCGTCAGATAAAAGCCGGCCCCGACCGCTCCGCAGAGCACGGCCGGGGCCGCAATGCCGAGCCGGCTCATCGCGCCGCCCGCTCTCGGCCGGGCTATTTCACGACATAGGGCAACAGACCGAGAAAACGCGCCCGCTTGATCGCCTGGGACAATTCGCGCTGCCGCTTGGCCGAGACCGCGGTGATCCGGCTTGGCACGATCTTGCCGCGCTCGGAGATGAAGCGCTGCAGCAATTTGGTGTCTTTGTAATCGATCTTCGGCGCGTTCGGCCCGGAGAACGGGCAGGATTTGCGGCGCCGGAAGAACGGCCGGCGCGCCGCCGCGGCGCGCCCCGTCCCGCTCGATTGGCTTTCCATTTACGCCTCCGCCGGCTCGGGGACCGCCGCCG
>DATFCQ010000062.1:0-9772 GCA_035252905.1 Allostellaceae bacterium
CCTCGGGTGCGGCCTCCGGCAAGGCGGCAAGCACCGCCGGCCCCCACGGCCAGCCGGCCTCCGCCATGACCGCGGCGACGGCGCGCGCTTCAATGTCGGTTTCCTCGGCGAGCCTCTCCAACAGGGCGCGCGCCGCGGCGAGGAGGGTCACGCAACAATCGGCCGCGCCGTGCGGCGGCGTCAGCCCCAGGGCCTCGGCGAGGCCGCGCGGCGTCGGCACGCAGAACCGGGCGGGGTGGACAAAGGCGAACAGTTCGAGCAGGTCGAGCGCCGGGAAAAGGGGCGCGTCGAGACGGCGCGCCGTGGCGCGCACGTGGCACACCATCGGCATTGCGCGCTCGATCCGGCGGCGCGCCTCGGCGCGGTCGAGCGCCGCGATCTCGCCGTCGGCGGTGAGCCACAGCACCTCGCGGAAGCCGGCGAACACGACCGGCGCCTGCGGCACCAGCACCGGCCGCCCCTGGGCTATCTTCGGTCGCGGGTGCTTGCTATCATGCAAGGCCGGCTCCGTCGCTGGTTCGCCCGGGGGCGCCGAAGGACGGTCTGCGGTAGCGTTCCCCCATGAGCCGCTCGTCTAGCACAGACCCGACCCGGATTTCGATCCGGCGTCGGCGGGAGCTCCGGTGCCCGACCTCTACCCGCTGATCCGGCCGGTTCTGCGCCTCTTTCCCGCCGAGAGCGCACATCTGCTGTCGATCGCGGCGCTGCGGGCGGGGCTTGCAACCCTGTTGCTGGACCAGACCGGGGCCGCTCCCGACCCGCCGATTCTCCGGCAGCGGCTTTTCGGCCTCGATTTTCCGAACCCGGTCGGGCTCGCCGCCGGCTATGACAAGGAGGCCCGCGCCCCGGACGCCCTGTTGCGCCTCGGCTTCGGCTTTGTCGAGGTCGGTACGGTGACGCCGCGGCCGCAGCCCGGCAACCCGCGGCCCCGCCTCTTTCGCCTGGAAGAGGATCGGGCGGTCGTCAACCGCATGGGGTTCAACAGCGGCGGGTTCGACCGGGTCGCCCTGCGGCTCGCCCGCCGGCGCGGACGGCCCGGCATTGTCGGCCTCAATCTCGGCAAGAACCGGGACTCGAGCGACGCTTTCGCCGATTATGAAGAGGGCGTGCGCCGCGCCGCCGGGCTCGCGCAGTACCTTGTGGTCAACCTGTCGTCGCCGAACACCCCGGGATTGCGCGACTTGCAGCGCCGCGCCGCGCTGGCGGAACTGCTCGACCGGCTCCGTCGGGCGCTCGCGGCGAGCCCGCGCCCCGTGCCGCTATTGGTCAAGATCGCCCCCGATCTGACGGCGCAGGAATGCGCGGACATCGCCGAGGTCGCGCTCGCCGCCGACATCGACGGGTTGATCGTGGCGAACACGACGCTCGCCCGCCCGCCCAGCCTCAAAAGCCGCCACGCCCGGGAGGCAGGCGGGCTCAGCGGCCAGCCGCTCTTCGCACCCTCGACCGCGTTGCTCGCCGATGTATACCGTCTGACCGGAGGCCGGATGCCGCTGATCGGCGTCGGAGGCATCGCCGGCGCCGCCGACGCCTATGCCAAAATCCGCGCCGGCGCCAGCCTCGTGCAGCTCTATACCGCTCTCGCTTTCGCCGGTCCGGCTCTCGTCGGCGAGATCAAGCGCGGCCTTGCCGACCGGCTGCGCAAGGACGGCCATGCCAATGTCGCCGAAGCCGTCGGCGCCGCCTGCCGCGAATAGCTCGGCATGAAAAGTGGCGGAATGCGTCTCGCTATGCTTTTCCGCTTTCCCCAGGAGTCTCGCGCGTCAACGGCGCTCGTGCGCGAGGGCGCCGGTCTCGGCTTCGGCGCGCACCCTTGTCACCGCGTCCTCGAACTCCGCCAAGGTCTCGCATTCGCAGACCGAGCAGCGCGGGTTGGACACGGATTCGGCGATCAGGACCCTGCGGTCGTACCTCGCCTCTTCGACGCGGCGATAGCGGAACGAGGTCCTGATCCCGTCGGACACTGTGAACGTCTCGTAGCAGTATCCGCCGTCGCGCTCGATCAAGGGTCCGATGAACAGCTGCATGGATTGCATCGTCGTTCCACCAAAAAGCTCGTCCTTCCCTCCACTCCCGGGTGGAAGGTTGTCTCGATCACCGCCTGTGGGGGCGTCTGAGACGGGCCTATTTCCGCCCATCCTCACCCAGCCTAACAGCATTCAGCGCCGCCATGTTCCACTCCGCGGTGGCGAATTTCGCGCCGCCGGGGGCGAGCGGTTCTCACCCTCGACACACTATGATACGACCCGTCCCGGCCCTTTGCTTACGGAGCATCATGGACATTCGGCTCATCGACCGGCTCAGCGAGCTTGCCCCGCGCTATGACGGTTTCATACTCGATCTGTGGGGGGTCATCCACGACGGCGCCGCGGCATTCCCGGGCGCCGTCAAATGCCTTGCAGCGCTTAGGGATAGCGGCAAGCGGGTGGTGCTGTTGTCGAACGCGCCGCGGCGCGCGGACGACGTCGCTGCACGGATTGCCCGAATCGGCGTGCCTCCACTCTACGATCACGTGATGTCGTCGGGAGAGGAGGCGTGGCTGCACCTTTCCCGGCGCGACGATCCGTTTTATGCGCGCTTGGGGCGGCGCTGCCTGCAGATCGGCTCCGAGCGCGACACCGGCATGCGCGAGGGGCTGCCCCTCGAATTTGTCGATGACGTGGCCGAGGCGGAATTGATCCTCAATACCGGGCCGGCGGGCTGGGACGATCGCATCGAGGATTACGACCCGGTCCTGCGCGCGGCGCGCGCCCGCGATCTGCCGATGATCTGCGCCAACCCCGATCTCCATGTCCTGCATCAAGGCCGGCTGGCGCTGTGCGCCGGGGCCTTGGCCGAGCGCTATGAGGAAATGGGCGGGTATGTGCGCTGGCACGGCAAGCCCCATCCCTCGGTCTACGACACCTGCCTCGGCCTCCTCGGGATTGCCGAGCGCGCGCGCATTCTCGCGGTCGGCGACAGCCTGCGCACCGACATCGCCGGCGCCGGCGCCGCCGGTCTCGACAGCCTGTTGATCGCCGGGGGCGTCCACGCCGAGGAGTTTGGCGCCGCTCCCGGCGGCACGCTCGACCCCGCGCGCGCTGCGGCGGCGCTCGCCGCCGTACCGTACCGCCCGATCGGGATCGCCCGCGCGCTCGATTGGTAGCGGGAGCGCGGGCTCCTGATCACTCGGCCGGCTTTTTCAGGATCGTCTGCCGCAACCCGGTGTCGTAAGCGAGAGCTTCTGCGGTCAGCACGGCTCCGCCCGCCGGGCTCCTGCGCACAAAACCCCTGCGTTCGAGCGCCGCCCAGACCGCCGGGTTTCTGAGCCCGGTGGCGTCGCGCGCGGCGACGATCGCCTCGCCCAGATGAAAATGATCGCCGTGCGGGCTCGGCAGGCCGGTCAGAAACACGCTGCCCGACTCCTCCCCGGGCCGCGAATAGTCCGGCAGGCGGGCGATTTCCTGCAATAGGGTCAGGGTCTTGAGCTGCAAGGAGTTGAATTGCAGCGGGTTGCGGCGCGGCGGCATGAGAGGCTCTCAGGGCGGCGGGGCGGGGAATGCGAAGCGGCCGCCGCGCGGGGCGCGGCGCGGACGCTCGCGTCCGCGCGCAGTCCAGCACAGATCGGCGACGAGCGGCAGGTGATCGGAGGCGAGGCGCGCGAGCGGCGAGCGGTAGACCGAGACATCGCGCAACACCGCCGGTCCGGCGGCATAGATGCGGTCGAGCGGCAGGACCGGCATCCATGACGGGAAGGTGCGCGGCGCAGCGCCGGGACCGAGGCTGCGGTCGAGCGCGCGCAGACCGCCGCGGCGCCCCCGCCATTCATTGAGATCGCCCATCAACAACACCGCATCCGGCGGGGGGCGATGGGGCGCCGGGGCTTCGCCGAGCACCGTCATCAGCCGGTCGGCCTGCCAGCGCCGCTCGGCGAGCCGCAGACCGAAATGCGTCGCCAACACGCGCAACACGCGGTCGCCGACGAGAAGGTCGGCGTCGATCGCGCCGCGCGGCTCGTAATCGCCGACCGAGAGGTCGATCGCGCGCGACGACAGCACCGGGAAGCGCGTCAGGATGGCGTTGCCGAAACGTCCGCGATGCGTGCGGATGCCGCCGCCGGCGACGACCGTGAGCCCGGTCGCCTCGCCGAGATAGGCCCATTGATCGGCAAAGGGGTCGAGCCGCCGTCTGGTGTCGATCTCCTGCAGGCAGGCGATGCCGGGGTCGATTTCGCGCAACACCGCGGCGATTCGCGCCGGATCGCAGCGCCGGTCGACGCCGACGCAGGTATGAATGTTGTAGGTGACGACCCGGACCGTCGCAAACGCGGCGGCAACCGGGGCGAAGAGCGAGAGAGTGGCGCGTTCGTCCGGCATCACCCGGCCTCGGCCGCGGCAATCGCGGGGTGCAGGGGCGCGGCGTCGCGCGTTATGGTGAGTTTCGCCATCACATTCGATCCGAGAGAGGCGGCGGGTCGTCTGCCCGCCGCCCTTCCAAAGCGGGGAACGGCCCCCTTATACGGCGCCGGCAAGGCAACAGGCAGAGGAGAAGAAAAATGCTCAAGGGCAAGACCGCGATCGTCACCGGCTCGACCAGCGGCATCGGCCGCGGCATCGCCGAGGCGCTGGCGGCCGAAGGCTCCCGGCTGATGCTGAACGGGTTCGGCGACCCTGCCGAAATCGCGGCGCTGCAGAGCGCGCTCGCGCGCCGCTTTGCTGTCGAGGTCGCCTATTCCCCCGCCGACATGACCAGGCCGGAGGAGATCCGCGGCCTCGTGGCGCTGACCGTCGAGCGCTTTGGCGGGGTCGACATCCTCGTCAATAATGCCGGCATCCAATACGTCGCCCCACTGGTCGATTTCCCCGAAGAGCGCTGGGACGCGGTCATCGCGGTCAACCTGTCCGCCGCCTTTCATGCCACCAAGGCGGTCTTGCCGCACATGCTGGCGCGGCGCTGGGGACGGATCGTCAACATCGCCTCGGCGCACGGCCTTGTCGCCAGCGGCGAGAAGGCAGCCTATGTCGCAGCCAAGCACGGTCTTGTCGGCTTGACCAAGGTGACGGCGATCGAGACCGCCAATCACGGCGTCACCTGCAACGCGATTTGCCCCGGCTGGGTGTTGACGCCGCTGGTGCAGCAGCAGATCGCCGCGCGCGCGGCGCGAGAGGGCGTCGCGCCGGAACAGGCGCGCCGCGAACTGGTGCGCGAAAAGCAGCCGATGCTCGAATACACCGTCCCGGAACAGATCGGCGCGCTCGCCGTCTTCCTGTGCGGCGAGGCCGCCGCGACGATCACCGGCGCCGCCTTGCCGATCGACGGCGGCTGGATCGCGCAATAGGAGGCCCGTCTCAGACCTGCCGCGCAAGCCGGCGCTCATGAACATCGAGATGGCAGAGGGCGGCGGCGAGCAACGGAGTGGACAGGCCGTGGGCGCGGGCGCGGTGCAGCATGTCGCCGAGGATCGCGTCCGCTTCGGTGCGGGCGCCGGCTTCGAGATCGCGCCGCATCGAGGCGCTGAAGTCGCTGCCGCGCTCGGTCAACAGCGCGCGGTACTGGGCGCGCGGGCGCGGGCGCGGCGGATAGCCTGAAGCCGCCGCCACCCGCTCGCACTCCGCGATCAGTTCGAGCATCAGGCTCTCGCCCTTGGCCGCTTCCATGATCTCGCCGACCGAGCCGCGCATCATAGAGGTCATGCCGGCGAGCGCGGTGATCATCACGAACTTTTCCCACATGTCGAACAGGATGGCCTCGCTCGCCGTGGCGTCGATTCCGGCGGCGGCGAACAGGGCCGCGATCGCCTGCACCCGCGCGCTCAATTCGCCGGAACGCTCGCCAAAGGCGAGCGCGGCCGAGCGCGTCAAATGGCGGATGACGCCCTCATGCGTCAAGGTGGCGCCGATATAGGCGACGCCGCCGAGCACGGCCCCGGCTCCGAAGGCGGCGCCGAGACGGTCGAGATGGCGCAGCCCGTTCAACAACGGGAGTATCGCCGAATCGGGCCCGACCGCCGGTCCGATCGCGGCGATTGCCGCTTCGAGATCATAAGCTTTCGCGGTCAAAAGGATCGTGTCGAAGGGGCCGGCGATGGTGTCGGCCGTGGCGGTCGCAACCGGCAGGCGGAGATCGCCGAGCGGGCTCTCGACGACGAGGCCGCGCTCATTGAGAGCGGCTTGCCGCGCCGGCCTGACCAGAAAGGTAATTTCGGCCCCGGCGGCGGCGAGGCGCCCGCCGAAATAGCCGCCGAGCGCACCGGCGCCGAGCACAAGGACGCGCATTACCGTGTAAGAGTCGAAGTCATGGATCGCTGTCTGTTCCTCTGTAGGGGAACGGCCGGCGGCTTGCTCCCACCCTGCCCCTGCCCTCTCCGATGGGGAGGAGAGGGGCAGGGTGGGAGCCATAGAGGCCGGCAGCCATTTTACCCATGTGGAAGGCGGCAGCACACTAGCGAAGCTGTCGGCGCTTGCAACCGGCAATCGGCCGAGGACGGGCTTTGCAGCGCGGCGCGCGGATCTGCCGCGCCCGCCTCCTGTTCCCCCTGCTTTTGCAGGAGAAAAGCAGGGGAACCCCGCCGCCGGCCTGGAAGCGAGCGCGATCCTATCCTATGGGTGCGATAATTGCAATATTTCTAATTTGAGCAATGATCGCCCCGTTGTTGAGGCGGCAGTCCGACTGGCGTCGGTGCGCCCGGAGCGCTTTTCGATATCCGTGCCGGCGTTCTGCTCTTCCGGTTTCATCCGGTATTCGGGCGAGATGGGGCCAATTGCCTGTAGTTGTCCTGATCGCCTCCGCACAATCTTTGCGCCGAAGCCATGATGTCGGCTGCGGTCGTCCTGAGCTGGCCAAGGGATTGCCCGTGCGCGCGGGGAGCAGCCCCTACGGCCACTGCATTTCGTAACGTTACGAATTCACGCCAGCCGCTGGCGGCTGCGGCTCAGCCGGTGCGCGAACAGAAACAGGCCGAGAGCGCTGCCCAATATCGCGAGACTGGCAGGTTCGGGGACGCGACGGATGACTATTGACGAAAACCCCGCATTCTCATCAGTGAATACATCGCCAGACCCTGCGATGAAGCTTGCCCCAAATAGACCGGTCGCTTCAATATCATCAAAGTCCAGCGAAAGTCCAAATCCGAAGTTGAATCGAGGAATGGGAGACGTGCCCTGCGTGATTATAATCCCAGACGCGCTGCCCGCAAGGGCATTTGTATAAACGCCAGCCCCTAGCGGACCGGACACGGAAATATTTACTGCCGAATAAGGAGTTTCACCAGGAAACGGGAGTGAGGTGTCAAAGACGAAGGACCCCGAAAACATGTCGGTTTGACCACCAAGGGGGAACATATTGGGCCGGAAAAATGTATCAGAGCCTGACAACGTCCAGGTGACCAGGGTCGCGGCCGCGGGGGCCGGCGCGGTCAGGGATGCGGCGGCCGCCAAGGCGAGAGCGCTCAGCAGGCCGATGGTGCGGGCGCGAAACGCGGTTCCCATCTTAATCGACATTCGCCAGATTTCCGGCGGCCTTGAGGCCAGGACAGTCCTTTTGACCGGCCTGGGCAACAGGAAGGTGCCGAAGCACGGATGGCTGATTTTAGACATTTGCAGCACTCCTCCCAGATAAGCGCCCGTTCTGAAAGGGGTTGATGGTCGAAGAGTCGGTGCTCCCGACCTTTCCCCGATTTTGGGATTGTAGGCGTGATTATTCGTCTTGTTGGAGAGTCGTGGCAACAGTTTTGTTAAAAAATTATGCCCGGTCGGACATATTTGCTGCCTGAAGACAATCGATCCTTTGTCGAAGCCGTGCTTGAGGAGGTTATCACATAAGATAATTTATTCCTAAAATCTTATTCTTTTCCTCTCTGAGCCGACGGTAACAACGGGAGAATCCATAGAGGAGGGTAAGTGTGTATTCGGAGGGGGGACGGCCAGCTTCTGAACCCTTCGATGGCGCGCCTCGGGCACGGGTAGTGCCTCAGTTTCGCTTGGAAAGCTGTCCTATGTCCTTCGAGGCCTCGCTTCGCGAGGCACCTCAGAGCCTGCCCCGGCGGAGGCCGGGGATGAGGACTTTTCTTAATGCCATCAAGAACATCCTCATACTGAGGAGCACCCTCCTGAGGAGCCGCCGCCCTTCGAGACGCCGCCTGCGGCGGCTCCTCAGGACAGGCGCGGCGTCGCGAAGGAAGGACGCGTCTCGAAGCACGCACGACGCCCATGCAACGTCAAACTGAGACACTACCCAGTCACGACAAAGCTTGCCAAAAAGAGAAAATTTTACCAGATCGGCGGCTGACTGTAGATTCTTGTGAGCAATCCAAGGCCTGAGTAAATAATGCTGTCATTCCGGGGCGCGGGTGCTCCTGAGCCTGTCGAGGGGTCGCGAGCCCGGACCCATGAACACAGACCCTCGCCGGTCTTGCCAAGGCCCGTGTTCATGGTTTCCGGGCCTGCCCCTTCGGGGCATCCCGGAATGACCAGTTCTTTTATGACGTCAGATCAATAACGATCCTTCCCCGATCATACCTACCCGCGCCAGCCCCTCTCCCCGCTTGCGGCTCATCGCGTCATCCTTGTCGCCGGCTCAGGCTTTAAGAGGCGTTATAAACCCGCGTCTCGTCGCGCGCTCGCGCGCGGCCGACGCACCGCAACCCGTCGCAGGAGGAGAATGCATGCCCGAAACATCGATGAAGGAGAAACTGGCTGCCGGCGAACTCGTGCTGTGCATGAACCTGCGCCTCGCGCGCTCCGTCGATATCGCGATTGTCGCAAAGGCCGGCGGCTACGACGCCCTCTACGTTGACATGCAGCACGCGCCCTATTCGATCGAGACGACGGCGACGATCTGCGCCGCCGCGCTCGGCATCGGCATCACCCCGCTGGTGCGGGTGCCGAACCACGACGCGCAGTGGATGAGCCGGGTGCTCGACGGCGGCGCCCAGGGAGTGATCCTGCCGGACGTCAATACCAGCGTAGAGGCCGCAGCGATCGTCAGCGCGTGCCGCTTTCCGCCGCTCGGACGGCGCTCGGTGATGGGGCTGGGGCCGGCGCTCGGCTACCGCGCAATGCCGCTGTCCGAGCTGAACCCGAAGCTCAACGCCGAGACCGCGGTCATCGTCATGCTCGAGACCGCGGAGGGGATCGAGAATTGCGAAGCCATCGCTGCGGTCGACGGGATCGACGTTCTGTTGATCGGCTCGAGCGATTTGACGACCGATCTCGGCATTCCCGGTCAGGTCGACCATCCGCGGCTGCGCGCCGCTTACGAACGGGTGGCCGCCGCCTGCCGGGCGCACAAGAAGGCGCTGGGAGTCGGCGGGATTCGCCACAACACCGCACTGCAAGGCGAACTGATCAGGCTCGGAGCGCGGTTCGTGATTGCCGGCACCGACACCAATTACGTGCTGGCCGGCGCGCGCCAGGACACCGCTGCGCTGCGCGCGATCAAGATCGGCTGAGGCGGACTGCGGAGCAGACCATTTCCGGCTCGCGCATCGGCGCCTCCCGCTTATGATGAGCCGGAACACAGCCGACGGCAGGGCAGGGAGAGGCAGATGGCAGCGACGGCGGTCGAGGCGTGGGACGAACGGTGGGCAACGCCGGAGGGCCGCGCCGACTGGCTCGCGCTGCACCCGGCGGTGACGGCGCTGGTGCCGGTATTGAAGGCGCGCGGCGCGCAGCATGTGCTCGATCTCGGCTGCGGCGTCGGCCGGCACGCGCTGCTCTTCGCCGAGCACGGCTTTGCCGTCGCGGCGATCGACGGCGCCGCCGCCGGCCTCGCCTTCGCCGGCCGCGAGGCGGCC
>DATFCQ010000063.1:0-5100 GCA_035252905.1 Allostellaceae bacterium
GGAGCGCGGCGACAGGACCGTGTCGGCATCGAGCGCGGCGCGGCCGGATGGCGGCACGGCCGCGAAGATGCGCTTAACCTGCGCCTGCGGGTGGGCGCGGAGCAGGTCGGCGATCTCCGCCGCGGGCGCCTCGCGCCGTTCGAGGCGGGCAAAATCGGGCCCGTCGAGCGCCGCCAGGACCGCAAGGAGGCGCTGCGGCGATTCCGGGTGGTGGCGCCCGGGATCGTGTTCGAGACAGGCCGGATGGGTGTAAAGGAGCGTCGTCATCGGGGATCCCTCGCCGCAACAACCGCCGAGTGTGGCACAAAGCCCGCGGTCATGGCCAGATGGTGCCCGCTATGGCCGACCGCCCTGGTGAACCTCGCGCGAGCGAATCGGCTTACCGCATTCCGCCGCTTGCCTCACGCAAACAGCCTTTCAGTGACGATAATAATGACTCATCGAGCTTCCCGACGTCGCCGCCGGATGGGCCGCCGAACCCATGACCACCCCGCTCGCGCTCTCCAGTTTCTGTGCTTCCTTCAAATGTTGATGCAGAACTGGGAGCATATTGCTTGCATAACTCTTCAGAGCCTGGTCCTGGCCTTTTTGAGTCTCTGTAGTAAACTTCTTAATTGCCTTCTCGTGGCTGTTGACCATTGCCTGTACGTATTGGCGATCAAACTGGGCGCCGTTGAGATTCTGCAATTTCTGCTTGAGCGAGATCTGCTGCGTCGTCAATTTCGGCTGTTGCTGCGTTCCGGTGACGGCGGCAAGCCGCTTGTTGGCGAGGGTATGGTCGGTCGCCATCCAGCGGCCGAACTCCTTGACGGCCGGATTGGCGGCCTTCTGCTCGGCGAGCTTGCCAAGCTGCACCTCGGCGAGATTGGCGGCGCCCGCCGCGGTGACGAATTTCTGGTCCTGACTGCTCATCGACTGGTGGTGCGCGGCGGCCTGCGCCCATACCGGCGCAGCCGTCAATAGCGCGGCGGCCGATACGGCCGCGAACACGGATTTCATCAAAACTGCCTCCCGCACAGGAGAAGTGTCGACCGGCGAACGGATGCCGGCCGGCGCCGTTCCTCTCCGCGGCGCCGGGCCGGGCCGCGGCTCGGCCTGGCTCTCGCTGCAGTTCTCGCGCCTCAGCGGCGATGCGGATTGATCGAGCTTCCGGTCGCCGTGGCCCCGGTGAGGCTTGAGAGTTCCTCGGCTTCCGCCAAATGCTGCTGTAGGACCGGAAGCAGGTTTTGCGCATATCTCTTAAGCTGGGGCTTCTGCCCTTCTTGCGCCTCTTTGCGGAACAGCTGGACGTCTTTCTTATGGTCCTTGACCATGATCTGAAGATACTGCCAGTTAAATCGCGAGCCGCTGAGACCCTGCAATTTGTCCTTCACCGCGATGTCCTGCCGCGTCAAGGTCGGATGCAATTCCGGCTGGCCGAGTTCCTGGGCGATCGTCGTAAGGCGCTTGTTTGCAAGACTGTGGTCCGTAACCATCCAGCGGCCGAATTCCTGCACCGCCGGGTTTGACGATTTTTCCGCGGCGAGGGTGCCGAGCTGGACCTCGGCGAGGCTGCCGTCGCCGGCCTTGACCATGAACTCCCGGTCCTGGCTGGCCAGGGAATGAGGATGCGTCGTGACTTGATGCATCGCGACTTGCGCCCAGGCCGGCGCGCCTGCCATCAGCGCGACGACCGAAGCGGCGGCGAAAAGGGCCTTCATCGGCAGATCTCCTGTGTACGGCAGATATTTGGCGAACGAGACCCGGACAGGGCCGTTCCGCCGGCAGGCGGCTATGCCGGTGCCAGGGCAAGGCGCACAAGATGAAGGCTGGGAAAAAGTGTAGCCGGGCCGGCAAAGCCGACCCGGCTCACCGGCAGTTTCGCTGCGCCCTGGGTTAATGGCCCTGACCTTGACCCTGGCCCTGACCTTGACCCTGGCCCTGGCCCTGGCCCTGAGTGGAGTTTCCCGCCGCTGCGCCGTTGCCCATGACATGTAGCAGACGCTGCGCCTCGATCAGATGCGCGTGCAGCATCGGCTGTGCGTCTCTGGCATAGAACTGCAGCGCCGGCGGCGTGTTCCCGTTGTTGTTGCCATTATTGTTCCCGTTTACCGCTAGGGTATTGTACATATGAATGTTCTTTTCGCTGATGTCGGTCACCGCTTGCAGGAATTGCTTATCGAACTTCTCGCCCTTGACTGACTGCAGTTGCTGCGTCAGGAACATGCCTCCCGTTGTCCTTGTCGCATTCGGATAGTCGTTCTCCAATTGGCAGAGAGAGACTAGAGTCTTGTTCAGGACCTGACTATCCGAGGCGATCCAGCGGCCGAACTCCTTGATGGCCGGAGAATTCGACTTCTGTATGGCCAATTTGCCGAGCTCGATCTTGTTCAGATTGCTGCTCGCCGCTTCGTTGACAAAGTGCTGGCCTGGATTGTTGTTGTTCCCGTTGTTATTGTTGCCGTTGCAGTTGTTGGCGAAAGCCGGCACGCTCGCCATCATGGCGAGTGCCGATACCGCAATGAGTAAGCTTTTCATCTAGACGACCTCCGTAAGAGAATCGCCTTGCCAACAGAGCGCCGCTGGCCCTGTTCCATTGCTTGCACTAGCGGTGGAACAACGCTCGTATTGCCAGCGTCGCCCAGCCGATCATCAAGGCGGCGCCGCCGAACGGCGTGACCCGGGCGAACGCCCGGATGCCGGTCAAGGCCAGGGCAAAGAGGCTGAAGCTGAACAGGACGATGCCGGCGGCGAAGGCCGAGCCGGCGATTGCAAGCGCGAGGCCGAGCCGGCCGCGGCGCTCGGCCGCGGCGGTGACGGCAAGCAAGGCCGCGGCATGCACCATGCCGTAGAGCGACCCGGTGTGCAGCCACTCCGCCGCCTGCGCGCCGAGCCCGCCATGCGCGGCATAGGCGCCGGCGGCAACCGAGAGGAGCCCGCCGAGCCCGGCAAGGACGAGCCAGAGCCGCCTCATCGTCCCTCCCTCTCGCGCAACAGGGTTCGGTAGAGCGCGAGCGTGTCGCGGGCGACGACCGGGATGGCGAAGTCGCGCGTGACGAGAGCCCGCGCCGCCTCTCCGAGCGCGCGCCGGCGCGCCGGGTCGACCGCCAGTGCGGCGATCGCCGCAGCAAGGGCGGCGGTGTCACGCGGCGGCACCAGCAGACCGGTCGTACCGGGGCGGACCACTTCGCGGCAGCCCGGGACGTCGGCGGCGATCAGCGGCCGGGCGCAGGCCGCCGCTTCGAGCAGCGTTTTCGGCACGCCTTCGCCATAGGTCGAAGGCAGGAGCGCGATCGCGGCACGCCGCCATACCGAGCGCACATCGTCGACCGGACCGAGCCATGTAACGCCGGGCTCGGCCGCGAGCGCGGCCAGCGCTTGCGGCGTCAATGAGCCGGGATTGTCCGGATCGGTCGGGCCGGCGAGCAGGAGTTCGACCGGCAGACCCTGCGCGCGCAGCTGCCGCACCGCCGCGACCGCTTCGCAGACGCCCTTTTCGCGCAACATGCGGGCGACCAGCGCGACGGTTACGGTGGCGTCCTGTGGCTCGGGCAGCGGCGCGAACCAATAGGTGTCGACCCCCGAGCCGCGAATCAATGCAACCCGCTCCGGGACAAGCCCGAGCGCGAGGAGGGCGGCGCAGTCTTCCGGATTCTGCACAATCGCCCAGCCGCCGCGCGCGAGATGGCCGAGCGCCCGGCCGAGCGCCGGGCGGCGCAGCCGGGCGGAGAGGCTTCCGGCAGTGAAGCCGGAGCCCAGACCCATGACCGCGGCGATCTCGCTCGGCGCCGCAATCCCGCGGGGGAAGGCGAGGCGGCAGGCGAGAGCGCCGAACAGGACCGGTTTCAAGGCCACGTGATGGACGATATCGGGCCGCTCGGCGCGGTAGAGCCGGGCGATTTCGGCGATCGCCCGCAGGGCACCGAGAACCCCGTCGCCGCGCCGCCGCCAGCCGAGCGGATGAAGGGCAAAGCCTTCCTCGACAATGCGCGCGCCGTGCCGGTCGACGCGGGTGGCGACGGCGACGGCAAAGCCGGCAGCGCGCGCCGCCCGCGCCACCGGCAGGCGGTGCGAACAGAAATACCAGTCCTCGGTGACCAGATAGAGGAGCTTTGGGAGTGCCGGAGAGGTTCGGGCAGGTTCGGGGGAGACCACGCGGCGGCCATGTCCTTGCCTTTAGGACAGCGCCTGTTTAAGGCATCGTGCCGGGGGGGAACAGGGGATCGCTGCAATGGGGGGCGAGGCGCGGATTGTCGTGACTGGTGCGGCCGGCTTTATCGGCCGGGCGCTGTGTCGGGCTCTGGCCGAGCGCGGCGATGATGTCTGCGGCCTCGTCCGCGGGCCGGCGCCGGCACCAGCCGGCGTTGCGTTCTGTCCGATCGGCTCGATCGGACCTGACACCGCATGGGGTCCGCATCTCTGCGGCGCCGAGATCGTGGTGCATCTGGCGACGCGCGCGCATCGCCGCGGCGAGCCCCCCGGGGACGAGGCCGCAGCCGCCGTCCGTCTCGCCCGCACCGCGGCAATCTGCGGCGTGCGGCGGCTCGTCTATGCGAGTTCGCTGCGCGCGATGGGGGCGAGAACCGAGCGGGGCGTGCCGTTCCGCGCCGCCGACCCGCCGCGCCCCCCCGACCCGTACGGGCGCGCCAAGCTGGCCATCGAGCGGGCGCTCGCGGCGGCGGCGCAGCAAACCGGCCTCGCCGTCGTGATTCTGCGTCCGCCGCTCGTCTACGGTCCCGCCGCCAAGGGCAATTTCCGGGCGCTCTTACGGCTCGCTGCGACCGGGCTGCCGCTCCCCTTTGCCGGGATCGACAACCGCCGCAGCCTCATTTTTCTCGACAATCTCGTCGATCTGACGATCTGCGCCTGCCATGCTCCGGAAGCGGCCGGACGGGTCTTATTGGCGCGCGACATTGATCTCTCGACACCGGACCTCGTCTGCGCGCTCGCCGCCGGGCTCGGGCGACGCGCCCTTTTGTTCCCGCTGCCGGAGCCGGCTTTCGCGGTCCTGCGGGCGTTGCCGGGTCTGGGCCCGCTCGCCGCCCGGCTGAGCCTGTCGCTCGAAGCCGACGACCGGGCGACGCGCAAAGTGCTCGGCTGGGCGCCGCCGTTTCCGGCCGA
>DATFCQ010000064.1:0-14222 GCA_035252905.1 Allostellaceae bacterium
TCGCTCGGCACGGCATCGAGTTCGTCGCCCTTGCCGGGTTCATGCGCGTGCTCGACGCCGACTTCGTCAGCGCCTGGCGCGACCGCATGATCAACATCCACCCCTCTCTGCTGCCCGCCTTTCGCGGGCTCCACGCCCAGCGGCAGGCCCTTGCGGCCGGCGTGCGCTTTGCCGGCTGCACCGTGCATTTTGTCCGCCCCGAACTCGATGCCGGGCCCATCCTCGCCCAGGCCGTAATCCCCGTCCACCCCGACGACGACGAGGCGCGGCTGTCGGCGCGCATCCTCGCAGCCGAGCACCGCCTCTATCCGCTGGCCTTGCGGCTCGTTGCCGAGGGGCGGGTGCGCGTCCTCGGCGACAAGGTCGAGATCGACTGTTGGCAGGCCCCCGAGCTCCTCGCCCTCAATCCGTGCGAGCCGCTTGTGCCGTCCGCCGGTTAGGCTATACCTAGGCCGCGGTTTTTGCAGCGAACGAGGCGGACATGGCGATGACGATGACGGACCCCGAATTCGAACGGCATCGCCAGACCTGGATCGGCTTCACCCGGCTGCTCAGATGGACCGTCGCGATCATCATCATCGTCCTCGTCGGGATGGCCATTTTCCTGCTGTAGTGAGGAGGATGGCGGAATGCGCTGCGCTTTTCCGCCCTACGCTCTCCGCTTGCCGGGAACGGGAGTAGGGCGGAAAAGCGCAGCGCATTCCGCCAATCTCGCCACCGCGGCGACCACACGAACAGGCTCCGGGCGCTACGGCAGGATCTCGATCTCGGCGAAGAAAAAGGCGATCTCCTGCGCCGCATTCTGCGGCGAGTCGGAGCCGTGCACCGAATTGGCTTCGATCGATTCCGCGAAATCCTTGCGGATTGTCCCCGCTTCGGCCTTTGCCGGGTCGGTCGCCCCCATGACCTCGCGGTTGCGCGCCACCGCGTTCTCGCCTTCGAGCACTTGCACCACGACCGGCCCCGAGCTCATGAAGCGGACGAGATCGCGGTAGAACGGCCGCCCGGCGTGAACTGCGTAAAAGCGCTCGGCTTCCTTCTCGGAGAGGCGAATGCGCTTTTGCGCGACGATGCGCAGCCCGCCTTTTTCGAGCCGGTCGTTGATCGCCCCGGTCAGGTTGCGCCGCGTCGCGTCCGGCTTGATGATCGACAGGGTGCGTTCGCTCGCCATCGGCTTCTCCCGCTTGAGGCCGCGCGCTTATATCGAGGGGCGCCGCCGCGGGCAACCCGCCGCTATTTGCGCTCCCACCCCGACGGCGTCTGCTGCCAATAGGTCAGCGCATGGCCGGCGGCGCGGGCCTCGCGCCAGCGCTCGCGCGCCGCTGCGACTGCGGCCGGATCGCCGCCGTCGAACAGGTCGGCGCAGCGGGCGAACGCAGCGAGTTCGGCGACGGCGCCGTCGACGAGCACCAGCATCGAGGCGCCGTTCGGGTTTTCCGGGCCGTCGGTCAAGTAGATCGGCTGCGCCTCGGCATGGCCGTCGCGGGCCGAGCCGTGCGGCAGAAAGCTCGCCTCGTCATAGCTCCACAACAAGGCGTTCAGATGCTCGACCCGCTCCGCTGAGGCGGCCCGCACGAGGATGCGATGGCCGCTTTCCACAGCCCGTTCGAGCAGCCGCGGCAAGGCCCGTTCGAGCGGCGTCGCGGTCAGGTGATAAAAGCCGATTTCGGCCACGCCAAAGCCCCTCGCTAATCCTTTTCGTAATATTGCGCGACAAAGCGGTCGAGCAGGCGCACGCCAAAGCCGGTCGCCCCTTTCGGCACCGTGGCGGCGTCTTTTTTCGACCAGGCCACCCCGGCGATGTCGAGATGCGCCCACGGCACCCCATTGACAAAACGCTGCAGGAACTGAGCGCCGATGATGCTGCCCGCGGCGCGGCCGCTGCCGATGTTCTTGACGTCGGCGGCGTCGCTGTCGATGTCGCGGTCGTAAGCCTCGGCGAGCGGCAGGCGCCAGACCGGCTCCCCGACCGCTTTGCCGGCCGCCGCGAGGCGCTCGGCGAGCGCGTCGTCATTGGCGAAGAGCCCGGCATGGTGATGGCCGAGCGCGACGATCACCGCGCCGGTCAAGGTCGCCAGGTCGATCATCAGCCGCGGCTTGAAGCGGTCCTGGCAATACCACAGCGCGTCGGCAAGGACGAGACGGCCTTCGGCGTCGGTGTTGAGGACCTCGATCGTCTGGCCCGACATCGAGGCGACGATGTCGCCCGGACGCTGCGCGGTGCCGGACGGCATGTTCTCGACCAGTCCCGCCACCCCGACCGCGTTGACCCGTGCCTTGCGCGCCGCCAGCAGGCGCATGAGACCGATGACCACGGCGGAGCCCGCCATGTCCCATTTCATTTCCTCCATGCCGGCGGCCGGCTTGATCGAGAGGCCGCCGGTATCAAAGGTGACGCCCTTGCCGATAAAGGCGAGCGGGGCCTCGTCCCGCCCCGCCCCGCGCCATTGCAGGACCGCGAGCCGTGGCGGCCGGGCGCTGCCCTGAGCCACCGCCAAGAGGGCGTTCATGCCGAGCGCGCGCATCGCCGCTTCGTCAAGGATCTCGACCGTGACCCCGAACTCCTTGAGGCTTTCGGCGCGGGAAGCGAGCGTCTCGGGATAGATCACATTGGCAGGTTCGGAGACGAGATCGCGGGCGAAAGCGATCGCGTCGGCCGCCTCGCCGAGCGGGGCGAATGCCCGCTCGGCGGCCTCGGGGGTTCGCGTCGCCACGGTGACGCGGGCGAGCGCGCTCTTCTGTTCCGGCTTCTCCTTGGTCTTGTATTTGGCGAAGCGATAGGACCGAAGCTGCGCCCCGAAGGCGAGTTCGGCCGCCGCCGCGGCCTCGCCGATCCCCGCCCCCTCGCCGATGTCGATCGCGAACCGCGCCTCCCTCTCGCCGGCGCCGTTCAGATGCGCACAGAGCGCACCGCCGAGATCCTGCAACAGCCGCGCCTCCGTGGCGGCGGGTTTGCCGAGCCCGGCGAGCACGATTCGGCTCGCCGAGACGCCCTGCGGCGCCACGACCGTCAGCAGATCGTCCTTGCGGCCGCGAAAGCGGGGCGAGGCGGCAAGCGCCTGGGTCAGCGCGCCGCCGGTCGCCGCGTCGAGCCGCTTCGCCGCCGGGGTCAATACCCCCTCCTCCCACACCCCGACGGCGACGGCGCCCGAAGACGGCAGTTCGGATTCGGCGAATTCGATCTTCATCGCGTAACCTCGCGGCAGATTGGCGCGAGCGGCGGCAGGCACCCGCGGCGCGCGCCCAAGGGAGCGAACCCTGGCGATAGAGCCAAGAGGGGGGCGAGTCAACGCCCGACCACCGCCGCAACGCCCTTGGCGCGATTGCCGCCTTCTCCCTATGATCGCCGCCCGATGACCCGGCTCGACCGCTATGTTCTGCGCCAGTGCCTCGGCGTAATGGTCTTTGTCACGGCGGCGCTCTCCGCCGCGATCTGGCTCGCGCAGTCGCTGCGCCTGATTGACCTGATCGTCAATCGCGGTCTGTCGGTCGAGATGTTCCTCTATCTGGCGCTCCTGATCCTGCCCCGCTTTCTCGACATCGTCTTGCCGATCGGCGTCTTCATCGCCGTGTTGTTCACGTTCAACCGGCTCGCCGGCGACAGTGAACTCGTGGTCATGCGGGCGGCCGGCTTGAGCCCGTTTGCCCTCGCCAAGCCCGTCCTGATCGTGGCGGGGCTCGCCTTTGTCGTGTTGATGAGCCTGTCGGCCTATTTCCTCCCGGTGGCGAGCCGCGATTTCAAGGACCTGCAGTTCGCGATCCGCAACCGCTTCGTCTCCAGTCTGATCCAGGAAGGCACCTTCACCTCGATCTCGGACAAATTGACGATCTATGCCCGCGGCCGCGACGACAACGGCGACATCACCGGGCTTCTGATCAACGACCGCCGCGACCCGCGGCGGCCGGTCACCCTATTGGCCGAGCGCGGCGCCTTTGTCGACACCCCCTCCGGCCCGCGCATCGTGATGATCCACGGCAACCGACAGCAATACGACAAGCGGACCGGGAAATTGTCGGTCCTGACCTTCGACCGCTACACGCTCGATCTCGACACCCTGCACGATGCGCCGGTGGTGCGCTTTCGCGAACCGCAGGAGCGGTTTCTGCACGAATTGTTCTTTCCGCCGGCGAATGTGCCGCAGCGCTTCCGCCGCAGCTTTGTCGTCGAGGGCAACCAGCGCCTTGCGATCCCGCTCTCGGTCTTCGGTTTCAGCTTGATCCCGCTCGCCTTCCTGTTGCCGGGCGAGTGCGGCCGCCGCGGCCATGTCAAACGGGTGCTCGCGGCGATCCTCGTCGGCTTTCTGTTCGAGGCTCTGGGGGTCAGCGTCGGCGATCTTGCCGGCCGCTACAGGATTGCGATCCCGCTGATGTATGCGACCGATCTCTTGCCGTTCGCCGTCGGGTTTGCGATCCTCTGGTACGGGGGAAACAAGCTCGGCTTCCGGCGGCCTCGGCCGGCCGGCATTCCGGCCGCCGATGGCGCGTGAGGATCGGGAGGCAGGGGGTGCCGCTCGCAAGGACGCTGTCGGCCTACATCGCGCGCCAGTTCCTGATCTGGTTCGGCGCCGTCTTTGCGGCGATGCTGCTGGTCGCCTTTCTGCTCGACTATCTCGAATTGTTGCGCCGCGGCGCCAACAAGGCGCAAGCCACGCTCGCCGTCTTGTTCGAGATGGCGGCGCTCAAATTGCCGCAGACCGCGCAGGACATCCTGCCCTTTGCCATCCTGTTCGGCACGATGCTCGCCTTCTGGCGGCTGACGCGCAGCAACGAACTGGTGATCGCCCGCGCCGCCGGGATTTCGGTCTGGCAGTTCCTGACCCCGGCCGCGCTGGTCGCGTTCCTGGTCGGGCTGCTGTCGGTGACCCTGTTCAACCCGGTCGGTTCATTGCTGGAGACCGCCTATCAGCGGATCGAGAGCCGAGTTCTGCATCAAGGCTCGGCCCAGCTCCTGTTGTCCGGCGCCGGGTTGTGGCTGCGGCAGAGCGACGAAGCCGGCAATCAGATCATCATCCATGCCGACGCGGTGGCTCCGCGCCAGTTCCGCCTCTCCGGCGTGACCTTGTTCTTCTTCAATGATTTGACCCAGATGACCTCGCGCATCGACGCGCGGGCGGCGCAGCTCGAAGGCGGCGAGTGGCGGATCAAGGACGGCACGCGCTGGCTGCCCGACGGACCGCCCGAACATTTCGCGCGGCTCCTGTTGCCGACCGATCTGACGCGCCGCAACATCGAGGAAAGCTTTGCCTCGCCCGACACGATGTCGTTCTGGGATCTGCCCGGCTTTATCCGCCTCCTGCAACGCTCGGGCTTCCCGGCGCAGCGCCACCGCCTGCATTTCGACGTTCTGCTCGCCCGCCCGTTCCTGCTCGCTGCCCTGGTCCTGGTCGCCGCTGCGTTCAGCCTGCGCCGGGAGCGGCGCGGCGGCACGACGATGATGATCGTCGGCGGCGTCGCCACCGGGTTTCTGCTCTACTTCCTGTCCGACATTGTCTTTGCCCTCGGGCTTTCCGCCAAGGTTCCGGTCACTCTCGCCGCCTGGACCCCGGCCGGCGTCAGCATGATCCTCGGCGCCTCGATGCTGCTCCACCTGGAAGACGGCTGATGCCGACACGGGGGGGCCATAGGCGGCTCACGAGCGCCTTGTGGGGCGCCTTGTGCGGCGCTCTCGCCGCGCTTGCCGCCCTGCCTGCCGCCGCCCAGTTCGGCCACGAAAGGCGCCCGCAACTGCAAAAGAACGCCCCGGTCGCCTTTCGCGCCGACGAGATCGAATACGACGAGGCCCACGCCCTGACCATCGCCCGCGGCCATGTCGAGATCTCGCAAGGGGGCGACGTCCTGCTCGCCGACGTCGTGACCTACAATCAGCGCACCGACACGATCACCGCCTCCGGGCATGTCAGCCTGCTGACGCCGGGCGGCGACATCATCTTCACCAATTTCATGGAACTGCGCGACCGGATGAACGACGCCTTCGCCACCAATGTGCGGATGCTGTTCGCCGACCGCTCGCGCCTCGCCGCCAACGCCGTCCGCCGCACCAACGGCAACCGCACCGAATTGGCGCGCGCGGTCTATTCCCCCTGCGATCCCTGCGCGCGCGATCCGACCGCACCCCCGGTCTGGCAGATCAAGGCGCGCCAGATCGATCAGGATCAGCAGCTCAAGATCGTCGAGTTCCGCGACGCGGTCATGGAGATCGGCGGCTGGCCAGTCTTTTACACCCCCTATCTCTCGGCCCCGACCGCTTCGGTCAAGCGCGCAAGCGGCTTTCTGACCCCGTCGTTCGGCAGCTCCCACAGCCTGGGCGTGCATTTCGGGATCCCTTATTTCTGGGTGCTCGGGCCCGACAAGGATTTGACCCTGTCGCCGCGCGTGACCACCGCGGCGGGGCCGGTCTTCGCCGGCGAATATCGCGAGCGCTTCGGCAACGGCTTTATCGACGCGATCGGCAGCATCAATTACAGCAATGTCGGTTCCGGTCCGGTTTCGGACACCGGCGACAAATTGCGCGGCCATATCAATGCTCAAGGCGTCTTCGATCTCGATCCGGAGTTCCGCACCGGCTTCGACATCCAGCACGCCTCCGACCAGACCTATCTGTTGCGTTTCGGCTTTCCGACCCCGCCGCTCAACGCATTGATCAGCCGCGGCTATCTCGAAGGCTTCGAGCCGCGCGGGGCGACCGACATCGACGCCTATCAGTTCCAGCCGCTGTTGCCCGGGCTCGGCGATTCGACGCAGCCGATCGTCCTGCCGGTCGCCACCCGCAGCTGGGCAACCGAGCCCAATGCCTTCGGCTTTGGCGGGATCTGGCGCTTCAACGCCAATCTCCTCAACATCGTGCGCGAGATCGGCACGCAGACGCGGCGGCTGTCGTTCGGCTCGCAATGGGACCGCACGTTTCGCGACGGCATCGGCGGCCAGTACAAATTCCTGATCCGCGCCCGCGCCGACGGCTATTCGATCGCCGATCTGAGTCGGAAATCGAACCCCGACCTGCCGGCCGCCTATTTCCCGATCGGCGGAATGCCGGCGGCCGAGCCGGTCGGGCGCGATTTCCTGACCGGCCACGTATTCCCGCAGGTCGGCCTCGTCTGGAATTACCCGCTGATCCGCCGCGGCGCGATGACAACCCAGCTTGTCGAGCCGATCGCAGCGGTCTTCGCCGGGCCTTCGGGCGGCAACCAGCGCCGCATCCCGGACGAGGACAGCCTCAATTTCGAATTCAGCGACACCGATCTGTTCCGCCCCGACCGCCTGCCCGGCTATGACGTGCTCGATACCGGCCAGCGGGTCGATTACGGGTTGAAGCTCGGCCTCTACGACGACCGGGGCGGCAGCTACCGGACATTGATCGGCCAGAGTTACCGTGCCGAAGACAATCCGTTCATGCCGCCCGGCTCGGGAGCCGAGCGCCGGCTCTCCGACGTGGTCGGGCGCATTGTCCTGACCCCCAGCTCTTATCTCGATCTGATCTACCGCTTCCGGCTCGACAAGCACGATCTCAGCAATCGCAGCCAGCAGATCGGCGTCAGCGCCGGGCCGCAGAGCGTCCGGATCGGCGGCAATTTTCTGCTGATCCCGCCGCAACAGCCAAGGGAAGCGGAATTCCTGCCGACGACCGGGCAGAGCGTCGTGTTCGGCAAGCGCGAGCAATTGTCCTTCGACGCCACTGTTCGGCTGACGCGCTATTGGTCATTGCGCGGCACCGAGACCCTGAACCTGACCAACAGTACCAATCTGGTCAACGGCGTTGTCGTCCCGCAGGCCACCAGCACCAGCCTCTATGCCTCGGTCTCGGCGATCTATCAGGACGAGTGCATAGCCTTCGTCGGCTCGCTGACCCAATCGGGGATCCGCAACGGCGACGTGACGCCCGGCGTCTCGGTCTTGTTCAGCGTCGTCTTCAAGAATCTGGGCGAGATCGGCGGCACCCTCGCCTCGTTCCAGAGCCCGCTGCCCTGAGTGCATAGCGGAGTACGCCACGCTCTTCCGCCTATCCTGTCTTCGTAGGGCGGAAGAGCGTAGCGTATTCCGCCAATATTACCAAGAGGATAGAAATGAGCGTCGAAACGGGAACCGCGATTGTCGAGGAGCTCGGCCGGCAGCACGAGGCGATGGTCGCCTTGCTGGGCGATCTCGTGAACATCGATTCGGGCAGCTACAACAAGCGCGGCGTCGACGCGGTTGGGGCGCGGTTGCGCGCCTTTCTCGAGCCTCTGGGCCTTTCCTGCGAGGTGTTTCCAAGCGACGCCTACGGCGATTGCATCGCCGCGCGGTTGCCGGCCGAGGGCGGAGGCAACCGGCCGATCATCCTGATGGGGCACCGCGACACCGTATTCCCCGACGGGACCGCGGCGCAGCGGCCGTTCCGCATCGAGGGCAACGAGGCCTTCGGCCCCGGCGTTGCCGATATGAAATCGGGGCTCGTCATGAACGCCTTTGTGCTTGCGGCGTTCGCCCGCCTCGGCGCGCCCTGCCCGCTCGTCGGCCTTTTCACCTCGGACGAGGAGATCGCCTCGCCCTCCTCGCGCCCGGTCATCGAGGCCGAGGCGAAGAACGCGCGCGCCGTGTTCAATGCCGAGCCCGGACGGCCCTCCGGCAACCTGGTGTCGCGGCGCAAGGGCGCGGCCTTTATCGAATTCGAGGTGACCGGCCGCGCCGCCCATTCGGGTGCCGCCCATGCCCAGGGCGTCAGCGCGATCGAGGCGATGGCGCGCAAGATCCAGCGCCTGCACAGGCTGACCGACTACGATCTCGGCGCCACGGTCAATGTCGGCCTCCTCGGCGGCGGCACCGCGGTCAATACCGTCGCCGCGCGCGCCACCGCCGCGGTCGACGTGCGCTTCCCGACCCTCAACATCATGGAGAAGGTTCTCGGCGAGGTGCGCGAGATCTGCCGCTGCTGCGAATTTCCCGGCAGCGAGGGCCGCATCCTGCGCGAGGGCAACTTCCTGCCGTTGGAACAGGACGAGGCGAGCCGCAAACTGCTCGAACATTACGCCCAGGCCGCCTCCGGCCTCGGCTTCCAGGTTGCCGGCGAGGCGACCGGCGGCTCGGCCGACAGCGGCTTCACCGCGGCGCTCGGCACGCCGACCCTGTGCGCGACCGGCCCGGTCGGCGGCAACGCCCATCGCGACGACGAATGGTGCCGCATCGACACGATCGTGCCGCGCGCCCAGGCGCTCTCCCTGACCATCCTCGACGTCGCCGCCCGGTAACCGGGGCGGGCATGGCGATGGCGGACGGACCCCGCTATGAGGACGACTTCTTCGCCTGGCCCAATACCAGGCCGAGGTGCTGCGCGCATTGCCTGTGTCCGACAACCGCCTTGACCGCGACCGCGTTGCCGAGGAGATCGAGGGTTTGGGCAAGAGCGAGCGCGACGCAGTCAGAAGCCAGATCCGCCGAATCATCGAACATCTGTTGAAGCTCGGCTGGTCGCCGGCGCAAGAACCGCGCTTTGCCTGGATGGCGATGATTGGAGGCGCGCGCCAGCCTCTCCGACAAACTGACGCCGAGCCCGCGGCACGACGCCGAGGCGCTATTGCCGCGCCTCTACGCCGACGGCCGGCGTCAGGCCGCCCTCGGTCTGCGCCAGCACGGCGAGGGCGAGGCCGCGACGCAATTGCCGGCCGAGTGTCCCTATTCGCTCGACGAGATCTGCCGGCAGGACTGGTACCCGCCGCCTCCGGGAAGCGAATCGCCCGTCTGTTAGGTTCTTGGAGCAGCCCCGAGACGATCCCGTCATCGGCGATCGCCGGACGGTCTCACTCGACCGCGGCGATCCTCCGCTCTCCCTGCGGCGTCTCGGCCGCGACCGGCTGCACCTCAACCCTCGCCACTCCGTTGTGCATCATGCCGATGGCCTCGGCCGCCCGGCGCGACAGGTCGATGACGAATCGGTGGCTCATCGGGCCGCGATCGTTGATCTCGACAACGATCGAGCGGCCGTTGCGCAGATTGGTGACCCTGGCATAGGACAACAGCGGCAGCGAGCGGTGAGCGGCGGTGGCGCGAGCGCCGTCCATGCGTTCGCCGCTGGCGGTGCGGCCGCCGTCCAGCGCATACCATGCCGCCGTGCCGACCTGCCCCCTGCCGGTGGCGCGCAGAACCGCCGATTGAGGCTCGGCGGGCCGCGACCGCGCCGGCTCGTCAAAGGCGCGGGCGTGCCGGGCGCTGGCATGCGCGACGGTCCGTCGATGCGCGGCCTTGCGCGCGCTGCGGCTTCTGGCGGCGCGCGCCGCCCCGCGGGCCGGATTGGTCGGAGGTTGGATCAGCGGCTCCGATCCGTTCTTTTCGGGGATCCCGGCGAACGCTGCGGTTGAGATCATCAGCAGCGCGAGAGAAAGACCGATCCTCTGTCGCATGGGCATGCGGCGCCTCTCCTTCTGTGCAAGGCATGCCCCGAGATCGCGCAATAGTTCGCACGTGCCCGCCGCATGGTATTGGGCGGGTCGAAGCATGCAAATTGGCGTCGTCCCGGATTGTTGGCGTGGCATCCGGGTGTGACAGGCAGGAACAGAGGGAGTTAAACAACCTTAACCGGCACTGTCAACCCATGCTCTCTGTTGTCCACAAACAATGATTTACGGTTGTGATGCCGGGATTGGCCGGCATCCATGTGGCATTAAAGACACATTTCTGAGGCCCTCCGCGGCTGTTCTGCAACACCTCCCGATTTGTATGCCGGGCGACTGCGGGGATCGCGGCGGAGAGGCCGAAATAGTGTCGCCCGATGGTGTGAAACCGTAATTATGCTGGGGAATTTGTGGCTCTGTACATGCTTTTACTCACGGCCATTGCAGAGCCCGCAATCGGCTCAAGGTACGATGTAATTCGCGATGCGGGCGGGTCAGGCCAAGAGGGGCGATATTGTCGTTCCAGCCGATTGCGATCTCGCGCACCAGCGGGGTCAGCGGTCCGTCATGCAGCCCATCGGCCCAGGACGGCAGATCGCGGGAGGCGAAGAAGGCCAGGACCAGCGCGCCGAGCGCGCAGGCGGCGAGCACCTGCCGCGGCGACGCGCTGCGCCGGCGCGCGGCGATGGGGATCGTATCGGCGCCGGAGGCGGCTGGCCGGGCGGGGTCTTGCCGGCGCTCGAGCGCGACCATGGCTCAGAACTGGAAATAGATGAACGGGGCGACGCCCGACGGACCGAGCGCGTCGATCGCGGCGACGGCGACTCCGGCGAGGGTGCCGAGACCCCAGATCGGCAGGCGCCCGAATGCGTTGGCAGAGCGCTCGAACCATTCGGGCGGGGTGAACTGAAGGGCGAGTCCCAACGCGATCAGACCGGCCGTGAACGGCGCGGCCTGCTGAAAGCCGCCGGCCCAGCCGCTGCCGAGGCCGCGCAGATAGAGCGAGGCGACGGTGAAGTCCTCGGCCCGAAAGAATACCCAGCCGAGACAGACGAGGTGGAATACGACGAGGGTCGCGATCACCTTTCCGCCGCGGGTTGCGGACCGCTGGCCGATCCAGGGTTCAAGCAGCCGCTCGACGCCGAGGCCGCCGCCGTGCAGGGCTCCCCACATCGCGAATTTCCAGCCGGCGCCGTGCCAGATGCCGCCCAGCAGCATCGTGATCATCAGGTTGCGATAGGTCTTGAAGCGCCCCCTGCGATTGCCGCCGAGCGGCTTGTACAGATAATCGCGCAGCCAGGTCGACAATGAGATATGCCAGCGCCGCCAGAACTCGCGCAGGCGCTGCGCCCGGTAGGGCTGCGCGAAATTGGGCGGAAAGCGAAAGCCGAGCAGGGCCGCCAGGCCGATCGCCATGTCGCTGTAGGCGCTGAAATCGCAATAGATCTGCACGGCATAGCCATAGACCGCGAGCAGGAGGTCGGGGCCGCCATAGCTCGTCGGCGCGGCGAAGACCGGGTCGACAAGATCGGTCGCCAGGTAATTGGCGATCACGGCCTTCTTGAACAGGCCGCCCAGAATCAGGACAAAGGCGGCCCCGATCGGGATCGGCTCCTCCCCCGGAGCGGCGAGCTGCGGCAGGAAATAGGAGGCGCGGACGATCGGCCCGGCGATCAATTGCGGAAAGAACGAGATGTAGAGCAGCATGTCGATCGGGTTCCGACACACCGCCACCTCGCCCCGGTACACGTCGGTGATGTACGAGATGCCGTGAAAGGTGAAAAACGAGATCCCGACCGGCAGGATGATTTCAAGAAACGGCAATTCCTGCTGCAAGCCGAGCAGATGGGCGAGCCGGTTTGCCGTCACCAGAAAGAAGTCGAAATATTTGAAGACGCCGAGCAGGGAGAGATCAATCGTGATCGCGGCAATCAGCACGGCGCGGCGGCGGCGCGCATCGCGGCTCGCGCTGATGAGGCGCCCGGCGACGTAGCTGACGGCCGAGCTGAAGGCGAGCAGAAAGCAGAAATGCCAGTCCCACTGCGCGTAGAAAAAATAGCTGGCGGCGACCAGCACCGCCTTCTTCGCCGTAAAATGGTGTTCGAGCACGGTCATCGCTGCCGCGACGACCAGAAAGAACATGAGAAACCCGAGGGTCGGAAACAGCATTGCGGCGACGGCAAGACGGCGGCTGGTGATTCGGCAGACGGAAGCCGGATCATCTTCGCGGATCCCGCAGATTGGCGCAAAGCTTTTCTATCTGTCCACGAAGTCACCCGCGAAGGGGCCGTCCCTTCGTCTGTCGGCAACCAGGGCGAGCCCCTGCGCGTCGGCCACGATCCCTCGCCGATGCGGCAAGATCGCTCGCCTTTGCTGCGACAATTAGGTTTGCATCGCCGCAGCGCCGGCCGCACACTCCTCGCCGCGGAGCGGATTGCCTTCGGCACGGGGGAGGCCAGTGCAGGACTGCGGCGGGAATTTTGGCAGGCGGGCGCGCAAGAGCGCGATTCTTATGTCGCTCGGTCTGGTGCTGTGCTTGATCTGCGGCCGGGCAGGAGCACAGGAGCCTTCCGGCCGTCTGACCGTCGCCGTTTTCGGCGACAGCCAGGCGCAGGGCCTCGCCTACGGCCTGTCGCGGGACCTGATCGACAACCCTCACATCCGGGTGCTGAACCGCACCCATCCCGGCGCCTCGCTGATGCACGACCGCGCGGAATGGATCGCGCCGATCCGCCGGTCTCTGGCGCGGGACAAGGCCGATATCGCCATCGTCATGTTCGGCGCCAACGACCGCATCGACCTGCGCGACGACGACAGCGACAAATACCTGCGCTTCCATACCCCGGAATGGCGGACCGAATACGTCAAGCGGGCCGACGAGATCATGAAGGCGCTCGCCGATTCCGGGCTCAAGGTGATCTGGTGCGGCAACCCGATCGCCCGCAGTGCAACCTATTCGTCGGACATGACCTACATCAACCAGATCTTCGCCGATGAGGCGGCCCGTTTCGGGTTCAAATTCGTGCCTTTGTGGCATGCGATCGCCGATTCCGACGGCCATTACACGGCTTACGGCAAGGATCTCGACGGGGTGACACGGCGCCTGCGGGCCGATGACGGCATCCATTTCACACCAGCCGGCTATGAACTGGTCGCCGACAAGCTCGTCGGCCTCCTGCCCGTGACCGCGATCAATGCGGCAGCGCGGTCGGCGCCGTGATCTCGGGGGGCTCGCCGTCGCGCTGGCGCTCGCCTTGATCCTGGTGCAGTGCGAAAAACCGGCGCCGTCTTCCCCCCGCGCCGCAAAGGGCACGATGCCGATCCCCGCCTTGTTGGACCCGGCCCATGTTCACGACCGGCGGCTGGTCTCGGTGCCCGGATTGCAGCGCTTTTTCGCTGCTCTCGGCGCGATCGAGCACAAGCGGGCGACGCGGCCGTTGCGCATCCTGCAGATCGGCGACAGCCACACCGCCAACGACGCCTTCAGCAGCCGCCTGCGCGAATCGCTGCAGGCCCGCTTTGGCGCCGCCGGGCGCGGCTGGCTGCCGGCCGGCATCCCGTTCCGCTATTACCGGCCGCGCCTCGTCACGGTCACCGCGGCGGGATGGCGCCAATTCGGTGCGCGCGAGGCCGGGCCGGAGTTGCCGCTCGGGCTCGATGCGGCCGCCGCGGCAAGCGAGCGCCCCGGCGCCGTGATGACGCTTGAGAGCAGCGAGGCCCCGGGGTTCGACCGCCTTGGCCTCGAATTCGTCGCGCGGCCCGACGGCCCGCTAGTGTCGGTACAGATCGATCGGCAGCCGCCGATCCGGATTCCGACCGCGGCGGCCGAGATCCGCGCGCAGCGGGTGGCGATCCCGGCCG
>DATFCQ010000065.1:0-5585 GCA_035252905.1 Allostellaceae bacterium
CGGCCGCTCCGCGGTGCAAGAGCAACGCATTCCGCTGCCCTCTTCGCTTTCTCAGCGATTGAGCCAGCGGCGGGCGAAGCCCATCAGGCCCTGGGGCATGAAGATGACAATGGCGATGAAGATCAGCCCCAGCGGGATCAGATAGAATTCGGTGAAGTAGCGCGACAGACCCTCGCGCAACAGCAGAAAGAAGGCGGCGCCGACGATCGGCCCGACCAATGTGCCGATGCCGCCGACGATGTTGAAGATGACAACCTCGCCCGAGACCAGGAAGAATACGAAATCGGGCGCGGCGAACTCGTTCTGCAAGGCATAAAGGATGCCGGCGAGACCGGCGAAGAGCCCCGACAGCATGGTCGCGACGATCTTGTAACGCTCGATCGGATAGCCGATGGCGCGGGTGCGCGTCTCGTTCTCGCGGATCGACTGCAACACCATGCCGAACGGCGAGCGGGTGATGCGCCGCAACAACAGATAGGAGCCGGCCACCACCGCGAGTACGAACCAATGCAGGAGGCGCGGCGTGAACGGCACTGAGAGGAGGCCCGGAACGGCGAGATGCGGCCGGGTGAAGGTGAGCCCGTTCTCGCCCCCGGTCATCGCGGTCCAGGTGAAGATGACGACATAAAAGATCTGGGCATAAATCAATGTCGTGATCGCGAAATAGATGTCGTGCAGGCGAGTTGCGAAATAGGCGACGCAGGTCGCCACCGCCGCGGCGGCGGCGAGCCCGACGGCGATCGCCAGCCACAGATTGGGCGGCGCGACCGCGAGCAATGCGGCGGCGGCCCCGTACATGCCGAGGCCGAAGAAGACCGAATGGCCGAAGGAGACCAGGCCGGTGTAGCCGATCAGAATATCCGAGGACATCGCCAACAGCCCCCAGATCAGGATCTCGGTCAGAAACCGCCGCCAGAACTCCGGCAATACGAGCGGCGCCGCGATCAACAGGGCGAGGACGACAGAGAACCCGCCCCAATAGACAACGCCGTGGGAGACGAGAGCGCGGCGCCGGATCATCTGCGAACCGGGGCGAACAGGCCGGTCGGCCGGAACAGCAGGGTCAGGATCAAGACGACAAAGGAGACGATGACCGCCTGGGCCGGGCTGACCCACAGGGCCGCATAGGCTTCGAGCAGGCTCAGGAAGATCGAGGCGAGGATCGATCCGCCGAGATTGCCGAGGCCGCCGACGACGACAACGATAAAGGCTTTCAGGATCCAGTCGAGGCCCATCGCGTGATCGACGCCGACGAGCGGACCGAACAACACCCCGCTCGCCCCGGCCATTGCCGAGCCGATCGCAAAGACGACCGTCAACACGAGGGGAACCGGGATGCCCATCGCCTGGGCCATGATCCGGTCCTGGGTGGTCGCGCGGATCCAGATCCCCCAGGTGCCGAATTTGAGAAACAGCCAGAAGGCGCCGATGATCGCCGCCGACAGCCCCGCGATCAGCAGCCGATACAGCGGATACTGGAGATAAAACAGCGTGATGTGGCCGCCGAACGGCTCCGCGATCTTGCGCGCCACCGGACCGAATTGCCACAGCGCATAATTCTGCAGGACAAGCGAGATGCCGAAGGTCGTCAGGATCGTCGTTAACGGGTCGCGGCCCAACAGCGGGCGCAATGTCGTCAGATAGATCGCGGCCCCGAACAGGGCGATCGCGAGCGAGGCGGCGACCAGCGCAAGCCAGAAGTTATGGGTCGCCGCCAATGTAATCACCCCGACATAGGCGCCGAGCATGAAGAATTCGCCATGCGCAAAGTTGATCACGTCCATGATGCCGAAGATCAGGGTCAGGCCCGAGGCGACGAGCGCCAGGATCATGCCGCTGACGATGCCGTTCAATGTCTGGATTGCGAGCTGAGCGAGAAGAACCGACATGTCATACCCCGAGATAGCGGCGGATGATTGCGGTGTCGTCGCGTAATTCGGCAGAGCGGGCGTGATGGCGGACGATGCCTTTTTCGAGAATGTAGATGCGCTCGCCGGTCTCCAGGGTCAGCGGAACGTTCTGCTCGACGAGGAGGACCGCGGTTCCTTCGCCGCGCAGGAGCTCGATAATGTCGCGGATCTGCGCGACCATGCGGGGCATCAGCCCCTCGCTCGGCTCGTCCAGGAGGACGATCTTGGGTTCTAGCATCATCGCACGCGCGATCGCCAGCATCTGCTGTTCGCCGCCGGACAGGGTGCCGCCGGCCTGATTGCGCCGTTCGGCGAGCACCGGGAAAAACCCGTAGACCCGGTCGAGCAGCCCTTGCCGCCTGGCCTTGGTCATGCCGGGGCGATCGAGCCCGGTGCGCAGGTTTTCCGCCACCGTCAACAGCGGAAAGATCCGCCGCTCTTCGGGAACATAGCCGATCCCGATGCGCGCCAGCCGGTGCGCCGGCAGGTCGCCGAGCGGCCGGCCTTCCAGCAAAACCCGCCCCCGGCTCGCGCGGACGAGGCCGGCGATCACCTTCAAGGTGGTGCTTTTGCCGACGCCGTTGCGCCCCAGGAGCCCGACCACCTCGCCATGGCCGATTTCGAGCGAGACGCCGTGCAGGATGTGGCTTTTGCCGTAATGGGCATGGACGTCCTCGACCCGGACGAGCGGCTCCGTCGTGCCGCTGCAAGCGCTCATGTCTTCAGATAGACCTCCAATACGCGCGGGTTCGCCTGGATCTGGCCGGGAGTCCCTTCGGCGAGGATCTCGCCGTAATGCAATACGGTGATGCGCTGGGCCAATTCCATGACCACCTCCATGTCATGCTCGACAATCACGATGGTCAGACCGCGGGCGATCCGGCGCACAAGTTCCATCGTCTCGCGGGTCTCGGCGGCGCTCATCCCCGCGGTCGGCTCGTCGAGACACAGGAGCCGCGGTTCGGTGGCGAGCGCGATGCCGATTTCGAGATTGCGCTGCTCACCGTGCGACAGATTGGCGGCGAGTTCGTCGGCCTTGCCGCCGAGCCCGACTGCGGACAGGGCGGCTTCGGCCTTTTCGGCGATGTCGCGAAAAGCCTTGTGATGGGTCAGGAAATTCCAGCGATGGCGACGCGACTGCGCGGCGATGCGGACATTCTCGAACACCGTCGCATTGGGCAGGATATTGGTGATCTGGTAGGAGCGCGCGATGCCCTTCTGCGAGATGCGGTCCGGCGACAGCCCGGTGATGTCCTCGCCGGCAAACAGGACATGCCCCGAGGATGGACGCAAGACCCCGGTCAGGCAGTTGAAAAAGGTGCTCTTGCCCGCCCCGTTCGGCCCGATGATGGCGCGCAATTCACCCGGCGCGATGGCGAAGTTGACGCAGTTGAGCGCAGAGAGGCCGCCGAAGCGGACGCTGAGATCCCTGGTGACAAGGATCGGCTCCGCGGCGCTGTTCGCCTCGCCGGCCATTTAAGCGGTGAAAGTGCAGGCCGGCGGCACCACCGTTTTCTGCCAGGGGACCGTGTCGAGGATGTGGTAGGTGCCGTCCTTGATTTCGAAGATGATCTCGCGGACAAAGGCCTGATGGTCGGCCTTGCGCAGAACCTTGTCGCCGGTCGGGAAATCGTAGCCTTCCTTCATTTCGAGCCCTTCGAGCGCGGCGATCAGTTTTGCTGCGTCGGCGCGGCCCGCGAACCTGGATTTCTCGATGCCGAGCTTCAGCGCGTTTACCGCCTCGAAATTCGACTGGACGTAGCGATCGGGCAGCGGACCGGAGGGGTCGATCTTTTTCAGACGGGCGACCGCCTCGTCGAAGAAGCTGTGATGGTAGGGGGTGTTGAGCGGCGGATCGAACACCGGGACGTAGCGGTCGACGCCGACAAAGCCCTCGATCTTCTTGCCGAGGGCCGGCAGGTTGGTGGAGGTGGTGACGGCGCCGTCCCCGGCCCATTTGTATTTGTCAAGACCGAGATCGGCGGCCTGATTGCCGAAGGTAATCGCGTCCCGGCCGAACAGGATCAGAAACAGCCCGTCGAAATTGCCGTTGATCTTTGACAGGAACGGCGTCATCTCGGAGGTGCCGAGCGGGATGCCGGTCGCGCCGACGACCGTGCCGCCGTTCTTGGTGATCTCGTCCTTGTAGGCGTCGCGGGTCGACTGGCCCCAAGCGTAATCAGCATAAACGAGATACCATTTCTTGCCGATCTTGTTGACGAGGTGGGGAGCGAACGCCTTCGCCTGCGCAGGCGCAAAATCATAGGGCCGGAAGGTGTAGCGGTTGCAATGCGTCGTCGTCAGCGTCGTGTCGAGACAGACGCCGATCATGTTGACGACCTTCTCCTCGACAAAGACCGGGGCACAGGCGAGGCAGATATTCGACAGAAAACCGCCGACATGGGCGTCGATCCCGTCCTCGGTCACCAGCTTTTCGACCGCGCGGCGGCCGGTGTCGGGCTTTGATTCGTCGTCGGCGACGATCAGATCGACCGGCCGGCCCAAGAGGCCGCCCGCCTTGTTGATGCGGTCCACCGCCATCTGCACGCCGACGAGAGCGGTTTTGCCGCCCGAGGCGGCGTTGCCGGTCAGCGGCTGCAATGTGCCGAGGCGATAGGGTTTGCTCGCGGCGAAGACCCGCCGCCACGGCGTCGGCGCGAGCATCGCTGCGGCGAGCGCGGCGCCGCCGACCAGGATGCCGCGACGCGTCAAGTGCCGCCGCCGGACGCCCTCTCCCGAACCCCGTCCGCTGCCGTTCTCGCTCATCTTCCGCTCCCTTTGCCGCCCTGTATTGCCCTGTATTGATTGTCGGGATTGTCGCCGTTGCCGCGGGCGGTCGGGCGGCGCATCCAACATAAGATAAAATAAGCCGATTTTTGTCGCGATGTCACGGCCGACCATAAGCGCCGGGACGCGGCTCTTGGCGTCGCCGCATCACGGCGGTTACGATGCCGGCGCCGATGGAAGCCCGCACCCTTTCACCCGTCTATTTTATTCTGCACGTCCCCAAGACGGCGGGGCAGACGATCCAGCTTCACATTGCCGAGCATTGCGCCCCCGGTCTCCTGTGGCAGCCGCGGCGTCGACTGTTCCGCCGCGCCGCCGCGCCGACCGACCTCTCCCGGGTGCGGGCGGTCTCCAGCCACGATGTCGGGCGCTCATTGGAAGCCTGCTTCCCCGGTCGGGAGATCCGGCGGGTGGTGTTGTTGCGCGACCCGCTCGAATTGCAATTGTCGCTCTACAATTACCGCATGATGAATTATCTGGCCAAGGGTCTGGGAACCTACGGCTTTGCCCTCCATCTCAAGTCGCTGCCGCGCGACTACATCGCGCATTGGCTGCTCGCCCGCTGGCTCGAACTGCCGTGGCCGGCGGTGATGGCGATGAGTGCGGTGCGCAAATACGACCTCCTGAACCGGATGCTCGCCGGGTTCTGGTTTGTCGGCGCCTATACCGATTGCGACCGGCTGATCGCGGCGCTGGCCCCCGATCTCGGCGTGCCGCCGCGGGCGGCGCCGCGCAACAGCGCGGCCGAATGGGAGAAGCGCGTCGAATGGCGGCCGCTCGCCGCAGCCGATCTGACCCCCGCCGCCCGCGCCGCAATCCTGGCGCATAGCCCGATCGACCAGGCTTTGTGGGAAAGCTGGCGCGGCGCCGGCTTTGCCGCCCGGGAGG
>DATFCQ010000066.1:0-4407 GCA_035252905.1 Allostellaceae bacterium
GTCACATGGTCGAGAACCTGTGGGCGCGCCTGAAAGAATGGCGCGCCGTGGCTACTCGCTATGAAAAGACCGCGCGCTCCTTCCTGGGTGTGCTCTGTCTGGCCGCCACGGCCGATTGGCTCAAGCTCTAACAGGCCCTAGACCTAGGGGGCATTCGAACCGCCCTCTGGGTGGCTTTGCGAAAGGACGAAACTTTGCTCGGCACCTTCGTCCTCTACCGGAACAAAGTCCGCCCGTTTTCGGATAAACAGATCGCGCTTGTCGAAAACTTCGCAGCGCAGGCGGTCATCGCAATGGAGAATGCCCGGCTACTCGGCGAATTGCGCGCGCGCACCGACGAGATCGCCGCGATGAACCGCGAGTTAGAAGCACGCGTTGCCGCCCAGCTTAGTGAATTGCAGCGCATGGGCCGGCTAAAGCGCTTTCTCGCGCCGCAATTGGCCGAGATGATCATCGCGCGCGGCGAGGAGCACGTTCTCGAAACCCACCGCCGCGACATCGTCGTCGTGTTCTGCGATCTGCGCGGCTTCACGACTTTCGCCGAGACCGCCGAGCCGGAAGAGGTGCTCGACTTTCTGCGCGAGTACCACGCTGCGCTTGGCCCGATCATAACTCAGTTCGTGGGCACGCTCGACAAATTCACCGGCGACGGCCTGATGGTGCTGTTCAACGATCCGCTGCCCTGCCCCGACGCACCCGAGCGGGCGATCGCGATGGCGATCGAGATGCGCGCGGTGGTCGCCCGAATGCAGGCGCGGTGGCGCCGGCATGGGCGCCGGATCGGGTTCGGGATCGGCATCGCCCAGGGCTATGCGACCGTGGGCCAGATCGGCTTTGCCGAGCGGGTCGAATACACAGCGATCGGCACCGTGTGCAATCTCGCGGCGCGGCTGTGCGCCGCGGCGCAGGACGGCCAAACCCTGGTCAGCGGCCGCATCGCCGCCGCGGTCGAGGATACTGTCCGGCTCGAAGAGATCGGCGACCTCGCGCTGAAGGGCCTGACGCAGGCGGTCGCGGTCTACAACGTGGCGGGGACGCAGCCTACCCCCTGAGCGTCCCGCCGGTCGTCTTTTCGATCGCGGTGACGAGCTTCTTCGAGAAGTCTTCTTCTTCGATCAGCCTTCGATCTCGGCATCGGTCAGGGTGCGCTCGCGCGGCTGCAGCACGACCGTGATCGCCAGCGACTTCTCTGGGCGAGCGGGGTCATGTGGAGGCGAACATACGGGCGCCATCGCACCCGATCAACGCGAGCCGCCGCCACAGGGCGGCGAGCGCGATCCCGAGCGCCTGTGCCGCTGCTGTAAGACGGCAGTCGTAGCTCGCGAGCTCTATCCCCTCGCCATTGCTGCGGAGCCAGTCCATCGTCGTCAGATGCAACGCATCCAAGGTCCGAACCGAAACCGGAAACGGCTGCAGAGCTCGCGCCAAAACCGGTTCGCTCAATTCGACGAAGTTCGGCAACGCAAGCAATGCGCGTGTGTCATCGCTGCGCGTCGCGGTCAGCCCGTACACATGAATTCAATTCCAAACCTCATTCGAGCAGACGGCTGGAAACCAGGGGCTGCTTCACAGCGCCTCGGGCGGAGGCCGAGATTCAAACATCAGCTGCGAAAGCGCGACCGAACTGTCAACGTAGATCACCAGCGATCTTCTCTGTCGCGCGCGAGATCTTCCATCAGCTGCTCAAACGTCAGCCCGGGGACCGGCTTCGGCGACGGCGGGGCGCCGCCCGGGTTGCTAGCCGGCGTGATCCAGCCCTCGCGTATGCCGCGCTCGATGGCCGACTCCGGCTTCGGCTGCGATCTCGGCGGCACGATCTCTGCGACGACGCGGTTGTGGTCTGTGATCACGACCGTCTCGCCGGTAGCCGCCAGGCGGACGTATTCGTCAAGCTTGTCCTCCAGGATATCCAGTTCAACGGTGCACATGGGCGCAAAGTAGCTGCCGAGGATCGCGTTTTCAACCAATCGTCATCCGCGCAACCTGCCGCCGGTCGCCTCTTCGACCGTGGCGACGAGGCGCTTCGAGCATCGCCGGATGCAATTCGCCGAAGGCGCCGAGGTGCGATGTTCCCGCTCGTCGCACCTCCATGCCGGAGCAACGCAGGATTGGCGGGCCAAAAGCGATCAGGCGCGGAGCTGCGCATGAACATGAATCGGATGTGCAATCTCGGCCGGCGCAGATACAGCCTTGGAAACTTAAAGGGAGGCGAACCATGCGCCCGTGGCAGAGACGGGATTTGGCGGCGCTGGCACTGGGTTTGTTGGCCGTGCTCGGGAGCCCTGGTGCGGGCTTGGCTGCCGAGCCATCGAGTTCGGCGGTGCCGACACGCGAGCGGCCGGCACGCATCGGGCTGCTGCTGTATGGCTCGCTGAAGTTGTTTCCGCCAGGCACGCACCCGCTCTTTGTCGGGCTGCGTGATGTCGGGCTGATCGGCGGGAAAAACGCAACTATCGTTGTGCGCGAGGCAAATGGTCATACCGACCGCATGCCGCAGCTCGCCACCGAGTTGGTCGCCGCACAACCGGACATCATCGTCACCGCCGGGCCGCAACCGATCCAGGCCGTCAAGGCGGCGACCGCAACGATCCCGATCGTAATGGCGGTCGTCTCCGATCCGGTGACCTATGGGTTCGTCCGGAGCCTTGCCCATCCCGGCGGCAATCTGACCGGGTTGTCGATGGTCAATACCGAGCTCAGCAGCAAGTAGCTAGAATTGCTGAAGGAAACGGCGCCGAGCATAACGCGCGTCGCGGTTTTCACCAACCCGACGATGGGTCCGCAGGGATTGCCGGAAACCGCTGCCGCGGCGCGGGCGCTCGGGCTCAAGCTGCAAGTCCTTACTGTTACTGCAGCGCAGATCGACACAGGATTCGCCGAGGCGAAACGCGGCCAAGCGCAGGCGCTTTTGGTTGTGCCGACGCCGTTCTACAACCTGCCGGAGGTGCGGCAGCGCATCGGCAAACTGGCTCTACAGCACCGGCTGCCGACCATGTGCGAGGAGGTGTCGTACGTGCGCGACGAGTGCCTGTTGTCCTATGGCCCGGATTTCGCGGCGATGTGGCGGCGGTCGGCGGTATTCGTCGATAAGATCCTCAAGGGGGCCAAGCCGGCCGACCTGCCGGTCGAGCAGCCCATTCAATTCGACCTTTTCGTCAATGCCGCCACGACAAAGGCACTCGGCCTGACCATCCCGCCCTTGATCCTCGCCCGAGCCGACGAGGTCATCGAATGAGGCTTTTGGGCAGTCGTATCCGATGCCGCGTCCTTTACAGCGACGCCAGCGCGATGCCGAGCGCCCGCGCCGCCGCGAGCATGCGATTGTCGTAGCTCGCAAGCTCTATCTCTTCGCCATTGCTGCGGAGCCAGTCTACCGTTGCAAGATGCAAGGCGTCCAAGGTGCGCACCGCCAATGGGAAAGGCTCCAGCGCACGGGCCAAGGTCAAGCTGGTCATGTCGATCAGCTGTATGCCTGCGAGCAGCCGGCGCACTTCGCCGTCTCCTGCGGAATCGGGCCGGCGGACGTGGATGCGATTCCATACCTCGAACTCCAGCAACCGGCTGGACACCAGACGGGCATTCCAGAAAGCTGCCGGAGGGGTACGGGCTTCCGCTAGCAGATAGGCGAGGGCGACCGAGGCGTCGATATAGATCACCAGCGATCTTCTCGGTCTTTATCCAGATCCGCCAGCAGTTGTTCCAGCGTGTAGCCCTTGATCGGATTGCGCGGCGGCGGCCAGTCCGGACCTCGGATCGCGGGCGTAATCCAGCCTTCGCGCACCCCGTGCTCGATGATCGACTCGGGCTTTGATCGCGGCGGTACGATCTCGGCCACGGCGCGGCTGTGATCGGTGATCACGACCGTCTCGCCGGCAGCCGCCAAGCGGACGTATTCTTCGAGCTTGTCCTTCAGGGTATCCAGTTCAACGGTGTGCATGAGCATAAAGTAGCTGCCGAGGACCGCGTTTTCAATCAACCGTCATCCGCGCAACCTGCCGCCGGTCGCCTTCTCGACCGCGGCGACGAGCGTCTTCGAGAAGCCTTCGATCTCGGCCTCGGTCAAGGTGCGCTCGCGCGGCTGCAGGACGACCGTGATCGCCAGCGACTTCTTGTCCGGCGGCAATCCCGCCCCTTCATAGACGTCGAACAGGCGGATTTCGGAGACGAGCCGGCGGTCGACGCCGCGGGCGGCGCGCAGCAGGGTCTCGGCGGCGAGATCGCGGTCGACGACAAAGGCGAAGTCGCGCTCGATCGGCTGGAACACCGAGAGTTCGAGCGGCGTCCGGCCGCGCCCGGCGCGCGGCTCGGGTACGGCGTCGACAAAGACCTCGAACCCGGCGGCAGGCCCGCGCAGATCGAGGGCTTCGAGCACCGCCGGATGCAGTTCGCCGAAGGCGCCGAGGAGCC
>DATFCQ010000067.1:0-2951 GCA_035252905.1 Allostellaceae bacterium
CGCGTCGCCCGCGCTGCCGCCGCACTCGACCGCTGAGTCCGGGCCGATGCACTTCGACCCGCCTTCTGTGCGCGAATTCGAGCATCGCGGCTGGGAACAGGCGGCAGCGTGTTACCGCGTGACCTTTGCGCATGCGACAGAGGGGTTTGTCGCTCTGCTGCTCGACGCCGCCGGGGTCGGGGCGGGCACGCGCGTCCTCGACCTTGCCTGCGGGCCGGGTCTTGTCGCTGCGGCGGCGGCAGAGCGCGGCGCCGTCCCGGTCGGGGTCGATTTTTCCGCCGCAATGCTTGCCGCGGCGCGCGCCGCCCATCCGGCGATCCGCTTCGTCGAAGCCGACGCTGACGTGCTGCCCTGCGTCGACGGTGCGTGCGACGCGGTCGCCTCGAATTTTGGCGTGCACCATTTCCCCGACCCGGCGCGGGCGCTCGGCGAGGCCCGGCGGGTCTTGCGGCCGGGCGGTCGGATCGCGTTCACAAGCTGGGCGGCGCCGCCCGAGAACCGCGCCTGGAAAGTGTTGTTCGATGCGGTTGCGGCCCATGGCGACCCTCACGCGGCGCAGGCGCCGCCCTCGGGCGGCGGTCTGCGCCGGCCCGAAGATGCGCTCTCATTGCTCGCCGCTTCCGGTTTTGTCGGCGCCGAAGCGCGACCGATCGAGCGATTGTGGCATATTGCCGCTTCCGGCGACCTCGTTGCCGGCTTCCGCCAGGGGACCGTGCGCACCGCGGCATTGATCGCGGCGCAGAACGAGGCCGCCCTGGCCGCGATCAATGCCGCGGTTGCGGAGAGCCTCGCCCCCTATCGCCAGCCCGACGGCTACGCCGTCCCGGTTGTCGCGATCCTTGCCTGCGGGGTGAAGCCCTGACGGACCCCGAAACGCCGTTCGAGACCGACGTCCTGATCGTCGGTGCCGGCGGTGCCGGCATGTATGCCGCACTCGCCGCGTCGCGCGCCGGGGCCGAGCGCGTCCTCCTTGCCGACAAGAGCCTCGTCGGCCGCGGCGGCGCGACCATCATGGCGCAGATGACGGTGGCGGCCGCGCTCGCCGAGGAATGCGCGGACGACTGGCGGCTGCATCTTGCCGACACGCTCGGCGCCGGGCGCGGGCTGTGCGACGAAGGGCTGGCGGCGCTGCTGTGCCGGGAGGCGCCCCGGCGCATCCGCGAGATGGACGAATGGCGGGTCGGCTGGGCGCGCCGCGACGACGGCCGGATCGCGCAGGTCACGGCGCCCGGCCATTCCCGCCCGCGCTGCTGCTATGTCGATTTTCTTGACACCGGACCCGCGGTGGCGGCGACCCTGCGCCGCCGGATCGCCCATGTCGGGGCGATCCGGCGCGCGAGCAATCTGCTGATCACCGATCTCGTCGCCGCCGAGGGCGAGATCGCGGGCGCAGTCGGTCTTGATCAAAGGACCGGGACGCCGGTCGCGATTGCCGCCAAAGCGGTCGTCATCGCCGCCGGCGGACTCACCCGGATCTTCCGCCGCAACAGCGCCTCGGCCAATCTCGGCGGCGACGGCTATGCGCTGGCCCTGGCAGCCGGCGCCGAACTCATTGACATGGAGTTCGTGCAGTTCTTCCCGATCGGGCATCTGGCGCCGCGGCTTGTCGGCATGGACCCGATTCTATGGGACCCGTTCCGCTACAAGCTCGGCGGCCGGCTGTTGAACGGCCAGGGCGAGGAATTCCTCGACGCCTATGGCAATGACGAGAGCGCCGGCTACACGACGCCACGCGACCTGCTGACCTACGCGATCGCCAGCGAGGTCGCTGCCGGCAGGGGATCGCCGCATGGCGGCGTCTATCTGTCCTTTGCGCATCTGCCGCGCGAACGGCTCGAAGCCGCGTTCGGGCCGATCATCGCGCGTCTGGCAAAAAACGGCATCGATCTTACGCGCGGGCCCGTCGAGGTGGCGCCGATCGCGCATTATCACATGGGCGGGATCCGCGTCGACGAGCGGCTTGCCAGCCGGGTTCCGGGCCTCTACGCCGCCGGCGAGGCGGCGGGCGGCGCCAACGGCGCCAACCGCCTGTCCGGCAATGCAATCCCCGAGGCGCTGGTGTTCGGCGAACGGGCCGGGCATTACGCCGCCCTCCACGCCACCGGCCGGAGCCAAGCCTGGCGCCCGCGCGCTGCGGCAGAGGCTCTCGAACGCCTGCGGTCCTTGTCGGCGGGACAGGAGGGGGGCGCTCCGGCAATCGCGCTGTTCGAGGAGATGCAGGCGCTGATGGGACGCATGGCGGGACCGTTTCGCGACGCCGCCGGCCTCGCCGCGGCGCTCGCACGGCTTCGGGAGATGCGCGGGGCGCTTTCCTCGCTCGCCGTCACGCCGGGAGCACGCATGAACCCGACGCTCGCCGACTGGTTCGCGTTGCGCGCGAGCCTCCTCGCTGCCGAGGCGGTGACGACGGCGGCGCTCGCGCGCGAGGAAAGCCGCGGCGCACATCAGCGCACGGATTTCCCGCTGAGCGACCCGGTCTTCGCCGGGAGCCGGACCGTCGCTCTCGGTGGCGACGGTGCCCTCGCTTTAGGCACCGTACCATGACGCCTCCCCTGTTCGCCCGGCTGCGGGTGCGGCGGGGACCGGAAGAGCCGCGCTATGACGAGTACGCCGTGCCGTTCGAGGAGGGCGCCACCGTGCTCGACGCGCTGCTGTGGATCCGCGCCCATCGCGACCCGTCATTGGCGATCCGCTACAGCTGCATCAACGCCAATGTCTGCAAGGAATGCACGATCGTGGTCGACGGCCGTATCGCCTATGCCTGCACGACCCGGCTCTCGGCCACGGCGGCGATGACGCTCGATCCACTCCCCGGAAAGACGCAATTGCGCGATCTCGTCACCGACACGGTACCACCGCGCGAGAAACTGCGCTGAAAAATTCAGTAGGGCGGAAAAGCGAAGCGCATTCCGCCATTGCCGCAATGTGGCGGAATGCGCTTCGCTTTTCCG
>DATFCQ010000068.1:0-3727 GCA_035252905.1 Allostellaceae bacterium
CAGCATCCGCCGGCCCGGCCACAGCGCACCCCAGCGGCGCGCCGCCTCCCGGTAGTTCTCGGGCGGCGTGGTTTCGAGCACGGCGACGGGCGGCGCCCCGGCGCGGGCGAGCTGGGCCGCGACGAGCAGCAGAAGCGGCCCCTGCCCGGCCAGAACGGTCCGCCCCTCGGGCACGAGATCGGCGGTCTTCAACAGGGTCTGCGCCGCCCCCGCGGTCATCACCCCGGGCAGGGTCCAGCCCGGGATCGGCACCGGCCGCTCGACGGCTCCGGTCGCCAGGACAATCCGCCGCGCCGCGACGGTCTCGGTACGGCCCTCGCGCGCGAGATAGAGCGTGCCGCCGTCCTCTTCCGCGACGGCGTCGATGTGCCACACCGCCGTCCCCGGACGATAATCGACGCGGCTGCCGCGCAACGCGGCCGCGAGCGGCCGGCCGGCGAGATAGTCGCGGCCGAGCGGGGAATTGTCGGCGGCGCGCTCGATCCCGCGATAGATCTGCCCGCCGGGCGCCTCCTGCTCGTCGACCAGGAGCGTGTCGAGGCCGAGTTCGGCAGAGAGCGCCGCCGCCGCCATGCCGGCCGGGCCGGCCCCGACGATCGCCAGCTCCACGCTCATAAGGCCCCCCTAACCCTCACCCGCGTGCGGGGGAGGGAATGGGCGCGCCCCGCGCTGCCGGCGGATCGCCATGCCCGGGCGCACCGTCACCAGGCAGCTCTGCCGGTTCGGCACGCCGTCGATTTCGGCGAGGCAATCGAAGCATACGCCGATCATGCAATAGGGCCCGCGCTCGGCGCCGCTGACCGGGGTTTCGCGAATGCTGCGCCAGCCCGCGGCGAGGATTGCGGCGGCGGCCGAGGCGCCGGTCGGCAGCCGCACCGTGCGGCCTTCAACGGTAACCGCGACCGTCGCCTCCGGGCTGTCAGGCCGCGGCCGGAACATCGAAGCGCCGGGCCGAAAACGGGTCGAGCATCGGGTCGAGCGCGCCTGCCGCGATCATCGGCGCCAGCGCCTTCGCATGCGCCGCGGCGAGGGTCACGCCGCTGTGGCAATTGGCGGCGAAGGCGCCGGGGCAGCGCTCCGACTGGTCGTAGATCGGCAGTCCGTCGGGCGGCATGACCCGCAAGGCCGCCCAGGCACGGACGATCTGCACTTCGGCGAGCCACGGAAAGGACCGCACCGCGCGCTGCGCAATCGCCTTCATGACCGCCGGGTTCTGGCCGGTGTCGAAGCCGACATCCTCCTGGCTGTCGCCGATCAGGAGGCCGCCTTCGACGGTCTGGCGGATCGTCGTCGTCGGCATCGGCAAGACATGCCGGGTGCGCTCAGTCACCAGGATCTGGCCGCGCTGCGGCCGGACCGGGGCCCGTAACCCGAAGAGCGGCGCCAGACCGGCATTGCCAAGCCCGGCGGCGAGCACCGCCTTCGGCGCGCCGATCTCCTCCGCGGCGAGGCGCAGGCGGAAATCGCCGGGAGCGGCCTCGGCCGCCTCGACCCGACTGTTGGGAAAATAGCGACCGCCGCGCAAAGCGAACCCGCGGTGCAAGGCATGCAGCAGGGCGAGCGGGTTGGCGTGCCCGTCATAGGGCGTAAAGGAGGCGCCGGTGACCGCCGGGCCGATCCCGGGCAGCAGAGCGGCGACCTCCTTCCGGTCGAGCATGCGGTATTCAAAGCCGAAATTGCCAGCCTCCCGCCGCATCCTTTCCATCACCGCCGCGCGCGCGGCGAATTCGGCTTCGCCCTGGCAGAGATGGACGCCGCCCGGCCGCGCATGCCCGACCGCAATCCCGGTGCGCGCCTGCAGCTCGCCGGCAAGGCCCGGCCATTCCTCGGCCGACAGCCGCGTCCAGCGCTGATAATGCGGCGCGCCCAAACCTTTGCTCTGGACCCAGACGAGCCCGAAATTGCCGCGCGCGGCGCGATAGGCGACGTCGCCCTCGTCGACGAGCGCGGCTTTCAGCCCGGCCCGGGCGAGGCCGTAGGCGATCGCCGAGCCGACCAGTCCGCCGCCGATCACGATCGCGTCATACCGTCTCATCCGACCTCCCGGTTTCCTCCCGACCATGATAGAATGCGCGGGCACGCCTTGCATCCCTCACCGTTGTTGCGGTTGGCTCTCGACCACCAGACCGCCATAACAGCCTGCAAATGATCGTGAACGGCCTGTGCGTGTCGCCGCCGGCCGCCGCGCCGGCGGCGCCGGCCCCTCCCCTCCACGGCTTCGGATTGCCATGAGCCTGATCGGCCGCATCATCGCCGGCGCCCGCGACCTGCCCTTCGGCGGCCCGCTCGGCGCCCTGATCGAGCATGCGGCGCAGCACCTGCCGCACCGGCACCACGGCGAGAGCGATCCTCGGAGCGCCGACCCGCGCCGCAGCATCGCCTTTACGATCGCGGTCATCGCGCTCGGCGCCAAGATGGCGCGGGCCGACGGCGAGGTGACCCGCGACGAGGCCGCCGCCTTCGCCGAGGTGTTTCAGGTCCCGCCGGGCGAAGAGGAACATGTCCGCCTTGTCTTCGACCTGGCGCGCCGGAGCACGCTCGGCTTTGAGACCTATGCCCGCCAGATCGGGCGCATGTTCGCCGGCGACCGGGCGGTGTTGGAAAACCTGCTCGACGGACTGTTTCACATCGCCCTCGCCGACGGCAGGCTGTGCCCCGCCGAAAACGCCTACCTCTCCGAGGTCGCCCGCCATTTCGGTTTTGACGAGCGCGCGTACGCCCGCCTGCGCGCTCATCATCTCGGCGGCGCCGAGGACGGGGAGGAAGATCCGTTCGCGGTCCTCGGCCTCACGCCCGGCGCATCGCCGGGCGAGATCCGCGCGGCCTATCGCCGGCTCGTCCGCGACAGCCACCCGGATCTGGCGATCGCCCGCGGCCTGCCGCCCGAATGCGTCGCGCTGGCAACCGCGCGGGCGGCGCGGATCAACGCCGCCTATGACCGGCTCGCCCGGGTCTGGGCCCCGGCGCCATCGTGAGCGCGCTCGATGTCCGCGAGCGGCCGTCGCCAAACCACGCCGAGCGCAGCCGGCCGTGCATCGACATGCTGGTTCTGCATTATACCGGCATGCAGAGCGCCGAGGCGGCACTCCTGCGCCTGTGCGATCCCGCGGCGCGGGTCAGCGCCCATTACCTCGTCGACGAGGACGGCACGATATGGCGGCTCGTGCCGGAAGCGCGGCGCGCCTTCCACGCCGGGATCTCGTGCTGGCGCGGCGAAACCGACCTGAATCACGTCTCGATCGGGATCGAGATCGTCAATCCCGGCCACGAATGGGGATATCGCCCGTTTCCGCCGGTGCAGATGGCAGCCGTCGCGCAGCTCTGCGGCGCGATCCTTGCCCGCCATCCGATCCCGCCCGATCGCGTCCTCGGCCACTGCGACATCGCTCCCGACAGAAAGGCCGATCCCGGAGAATTGTTCGACTGGGCGTTTCTCGCCCGGGCCGGGATCGGGATCTGGCCGGCGCCGGCAGGGGTGCGCGGCCGCGGTCGGGGGATCGGAATGGTCGAGCGGGCGGCGGCGCTCGCCGATCTCGCCGCGATCGGCTACTGCGTCGATCCGACCGCCGACGCGGTTGCGCTCGCCGCCTTTCAACGCCGCTTTCGCCAACAACGCTGGGACGGCCGGCTCGACGGCGAGACCGCGATCCGCCTCACCGAGGTGCGCGCCGCCTACAACGCCGTGCGCGGCCGCAAGCGATAGAGGCGGAATGCGCTGCGCTTTTCC
>DATFCQ010000069.1:0-10860 GCA_035252905.1 Allostellaceae bacterium
TACAATGCGAGCCCGGCCGCGATGCGGGCGGCGCTCGCCGTGCTCGCCGCCCTTCCCCCCGGACCCGGCGGCCGGCGGGTGGCGGTGCTCGGCGACATGCTCGAACTCGGCGCGGCGTCCCCCGCTCTGCACCGCGATCTCGCCGCGCCGATCGCCGCCGCCGCGGTCGATCGCGTCTTTCTGGTCGGCACGGCGATGGCGGCGCTCTATGAGGCGCTGCCGCCTCATCGCCGCGGCGGGTTGTGGCAAACCGCCGAGGAGGCTATCCCTTCGCTTCTTTCCACCCTGCGGCCCGGCGACGTCGTGACGGTCAAAGGCTCCTACGGCGTCGGCATGGGGCGCATCGTGGAGCGGCTGTGCGCGGAAGCAGCCGAGCCCGAGACCTGACCCTATGCTTTACCCGCTGCTCGTTCCGCTCTCGCCCTATTTCGAAGCCTTCAACCTCTTCCGCTACATCACCTTCCGCTCCGGCGGGGCGGTCGTCACCGCATTGGTGATCAGCTTTGTCGCCGGCCCGCACGTGATCGCCTGGCTCAAATCCAAACAGGCCGAGGGTCAGCCGATCCGCCTCGACGGCCCAATCGGCCATCTGCAGCGCAAAAAGGGCACGCCGACGATGGGCGGCTTTCTGATCCTGCTGGCGCTGACGATCGCGACCCTGTTGTGGGCGGATCTGACCAACCCGTTTGTGTGGATCGTGCTATTGGTCACGGTCGGGTTCGGGTTGATCGGCTTTCTCGACGATTACCGCAAATTGACACGGCGCTCGCATCGCGGCCTGTCCGGGCGGTTGCGGCTCGCCTGCGAATTCGCCATTGCCGCGGCGGCCTGCGTAGCGGCGGCCTTTGCCGTCCCGGCGCCGCTGGCGAACACATTGGCCATTCCGTTCTTTAAAAACGTGCTGTGGGGGTTCGGCTGGTTTTATGTGCCGTTCGGCGCATTGGTCATTGTCGGCGCCTCGAACGCCGTCAATCTGACCGACGGGCTCGACGGCCTCGCCATCGTGCCGACGATGATTGCGGCCGGCTGCTTTGCTTTTATCGCCTATCTTGTCGGCAATGCCGTGTTCGCCAATTACCTGCAGATCCACCACGTCCCCGGCGCCGGCGAATTGACCGTCTTTTGCGGCGCGATGGTCGGGGCGAGCCTCGGTTTTCTGTGGTTCAACGCGCCGCCGGCAATGGTGTTCATGGGCGATACGGGGTCGCTGGCGATCGGCGGCGCGCTCGGTGCGGTCAGCGTCGTCACCAAACACGAACTGGTGCTGGCGATCATCGGCGGGCTGTTCGTGCTCGAAGCGGTCTCGGTCATCGTCCAGGTGGCGAGCTTCAAGATGACCGGCCGGCGCGTCTTCCGCATGGCGCCGCTGCACCATCACTTCGAACAGAAGGGCTGGGAGGAGCCGACGATCGTGATTCGCTTCTGGATCATCTCCTGGATCCTCGCCATCGCCGGTCTTGCCACGCTGAAATTGCGGTAATCGGCCGTTGACGAGAGGCGCCGGTCTTATCGGGCGACAAGGCGCCGGCGGCTTCGCTATATCGGAGAATTCAGACACGGCAATCCCGGGCTCACGATCCCGCTCGTCCGAGCCGGAGCCGGTCGCGACGGCAGGGACGTTCGATGAAATTCGCCCGAACCGATCAGAGCGCGATGGCGCGCTGGTGGTGGACCGTCGACCGCTGGACATTGGCCGCGCTCCTCTGCCTGATCGGCTTCGGGGTGGTGCTGAGCCTGTCGGCGAGCCCGGCGGTGGCGGTGCGCATCGGCTACGGGCCGCTTTATTTCGTGCGCCACGAGCTGGCCATGCTGCCGCTCGTGCTCGTCGTCATGTTCGCCGTGTCGTTGCAACCGCCGCGGACGATCCGACGCATCGCCGTCATCGGCTTTGTCGTCTCGCTGGCCCTGCTCGCCGCGACCTTTGTCATCGGGGTTGAAATCAAGGGGGCGCGCCGCTGGATCGATTTTCCGGGTTTGTCGTTGCAGCCTTCGGAGTTCGTCAAGCCAACCTTTGCGGTGGTTGCCGCCTGGCTGTTCTCCGAACAGAAGCTGCGCCCCGGCTTTCCCGGCAACACGATATGCATCGCCTTGTGCCTTGTGATCCTCGCCATGCTGATCAAGCAGCCCGACATCGGCATGACGGTGGTGGTTGCCGCGGTCTGGTTTGCCCAGTTCTTCATGGCCGGGCTGCGCCTCTATTGGGCGGCGGCGTGCGGGCTCTCCGGATTGGCGGGTCTGGCGGGCGCCTATCTGTGGGTGCCGCACGTGACCCAGCGGGTCAACCAGTTCCTCAACCCTGCGAGCGGCGATGACTATCAGGTCAGCCGCTCGCTCGAAGCCTTTGTCAATGGCGGACTGTTCGGGCGCGGCCCCGGCGAAGGCACGGTCAAGAATTTCCTGCCCGACGCCCATGCCGATTTTGTCTTCGCGGTTGCCGGCGAGGAGTTCGGCCTTCTCGTCTGCCTCGCGGTCATCGCGGTGTTTGCGTTCATCGTCGTGCGCGGCTGCTCGCGGCTGGTGCAGGAGGGCAATCTGTTCGTCATGCTCGCGGCCGCCGGGCTCTTATTGCAGTTCGGCCTGCAGGCGGTGATCAACATGGCGACGGCGCTCGATCTGATCCCGACCAAGGGCATGACCCTGCCGTTCCTGTCCTATGGCGGCTCGTCGATGATGGCCCTGGCGCTCGGCATGGGGATGCTGATCGGATTGACGCGGCGCCGGCTCGGCGGGGGCGAATTGTGAGCGGCCCGATCGTCGTCGCCGCCGGCGGCACCGGCGGCCATCTGTTCCCTGCCGAGGCGCTCGCCGGCGAGTTGCTGCGCCGCGGCCGCCTTGTCCATTTCGCGGTCGATGCGCGGGTCGACGCTCTGGCCCTGCGCCTGCCGGGGGCGGCGGTCCATCATGTGCGCGCCGGACACCTGGGCGGCGGACCCTGGCCGCTGGCCCGGGGTCTTGCCGAACTCGCCCTCGGCGTCATCGAGGCGCGCGCCTTGCTGCGGCGCCTCGCCCCCGCCGCCGTCGTCGGCTTTGGCGGCTATCCCTCGGTCCCGACCATGCTCGCGGCCGCCCATCTCGGTCTGCCGACGATGATCCACGAGCAGAATGCGGTGGCGGGGCGGGCCAACCGCCTGTTGGCGCCGCGTATGCGGCAGATCGCCGCGGGGTTTCCGACGATCGCCGGTCTGCGGCCGGCCGACCGCGCCCGCGTCGCTCTGACCGGCAACCCGGTGCGGCCGGCGGTCCTCGCCGCCGGCGAGACCCTTTATCGCCCGCCCGAGCCGGGCCAGCCGATCGCGCTGTTGATCCTCGGCGGCAGTCAGGGCGCCCGGATCATGAGCGAGGTCATGCCAGGGGCCCTGGCGCGCTTGCCCGAGTTCCTGCGCGGGCGGCTGCGGGTCGCCCATCAGGCGCGCCCGGAAGATCGCGCCGCCGCCGCCCTCGCCTATCGCACGTCCGGCATCGCCGCCGAGATCGAGAGCTTTTTTGCCGATGTTCCGGCGCGGCTCGCGCGCGCCCATCTGGTGATCTGCCGGTCCGGCGCCTCGACGATGGCCGAACTCGCAATCTGCGGCCGCCCGGCACTGTTGATCCCCTATCCCCACGCCACCGACGACCATCAGACGGCGAACGCCCGCGCCTTCGCCGAGGCCGGCGCGGGGTGGGTCCGCGCCGAGGCGCAGCTCGACCCCGAAGAGCTTGCCCGGTTTCTGGCGCAGCGCTTGGCCGCCCCGGCGGACCTCGAAACCGCGGCGCGCGCGGCCCGCAGCCTCGGCCGTCCCGACGCCGCCCGAAATCTCGCCGATCTGGCTCTCGCCCTGACGCCGGACGGACACCGCAACCCCTTGCAGAAAGAATGCGCAGCATGAGAGCGCTGCCTCGCACGATCGGCGTCCTGCATTTCGTCGGCATCGGCGGCATCGGCATGAGCGGCATTGCCGAGGTATTGCACAATCTCGGCTACGAGGTGCAGGGCAGCGACCTTGCCGACGGTCCCAATGTCCGCCGCCTGGCCGCCCTCGGCATTCGCGTCGCCATCGGCCATGACGCCGAAAATCTCGGAGCGGCGGCGGTCGTCGTCGTCTCCTCGGCGGTCAAGCGCGACAATCCCGAAGTCGTAGCGGCGCGGGCCCGGCGCCTCCCGGTGGTGCGGCGCGCCGAGATGCTGGCCGAACTGATGCGCCTCAAATGGTCGTTGGCGATCGCCGGGACGCACGGCAAGACGACGACCACCTCGATGATCGGCGCCTTATTGGAGGAGGCCGGGCTCGACCCGACGGTCATCAATGGCGGGATCATCAACGCCTACGGCACCAACACAAGGCTCGGCGAGGGCGACTGGATGGTCGTCGAGGCGGATGAGAGCGACGGCACCTTCATCCGCCTGCCGGCGACGGCCGCAATCATCACCAACATCGATCCCGAGCACCTCGATTTCTACGGCGGTTTCGAGGCTCTCAAAGACGCTTTCGAAGCCTTTGTCGGGAACATCCCGTTCTACGGCTTCGCCGCGCTGTGCTTCGACCATCCGGTGGTGCGGGAGATCGTTCCGCGCTTTTTTGACCGCCGCATCGTGACCTACGGCCTCGGCGAGGGCGCCGACATCCGCGCCGTCGACCTGCGGCTCGGGCGGGACGGCGCGCATTACGACGTGATCATCTCCGACGCGCTCGCCGGCAGGGGGCGGACGATCCCCGATCTCGCCTTGCCGATGTTCGGGCGGCACAATGTGCAGAACTCGCTGGCCGCGATCGCCGTTGCCGAAGAGCTGGGTCTCGGCGAGGAGGCCGTGCGGGCGGCGCTCGCCGGGTTCAAGGGCGTCAAGCGGCGCTTCACCAAGACCGGCGAGTGGAACGGGGTCGCCGTCATCGACGATTACGGCCACCACCCGATCGAGATCGCCGCCGTCTTGAAGGCCGCCCGCGCGATCGTCGAGGGCAAGGTCGTCGCGGTCGTGCAGCCGCATCGCTTCACCCGGGTCGCCCATCTGTTCGACGGGTTCTGCTCCTGTTTTGACGACGCCGACACCGTCCTGGTCGCCGACATCTACGCTGCCGGCGAAGCGCCGATTGCGGGGGTGAACCGCGACGCCTTGGTCACCGGATTGCGCCGGCACGGCCATCCCGACGCCCGCCCCCTGCCAAGCCCGCAGGAACTGGCGCCGCTCGTCGCCGAACTGGTGCAGCCGGGCGACATCGTCGTCTGTCTCGGCGCCGGCTCGATCACCGCCTGGGCCAACAGCCTGCCGCAGGAGCTGGAGCGGCTCGGCGAAGACAGCCGGGTCCTGGCATGACCGGATTGGACGTAGCCGGGTCGGGCGTGACCGGATTGCCGATCTGGGTTCCCCCGGCGCGCGGCCGGATCAGCGCGCAGGCGCCGATCGGCAGGCAGACCTGGTTCGGGGTCGGCGGGCCGGCGGAAATCCTGTTCCGACCCACTGATGAAGCCGACCTCGCAGAGTTTCTCGGCGCCCTGCCGGAGGAGATTCCGGTCACCGTGATCGGCGTCGGCTCGAACCTGCTCGTTCGCGACGGCGGCATCCCCGGGGTCACGATCCGCCTCGGCCGGGGCTTTGCCGAGATTGCCGCCGCGGGCGAGAGGGTCACGGCCGGCGCCGGCGCGCTCGACCTCAATGTCGCATTGCAGGCGGCCGAGGCGGGGATCGCCGGCCTTGAATTTCTGTCCGGCGTGCCCGGGACGATCGGCGGCGGATTGCGCATGAATGCCGGCGCCTACGGCAGTGAGATCAAGGACGTTCTGGTCGCCGCGGCGGCCCTCGACCGGCAGGGCCGGCGCCACTGCGTTCCCGGCGCGGCGATGGATCTGTCCTACCGGCATTGCGGGGTGGCGTCCGAATGGATCTTTGTCGAGGCGCTCCTGCATGGCCGCCGCGACGCGCCCGCCGCGATCGCAAGGCGCATGGACGAGATCCGGACTGCGCGCGAGACGACGCAGCCGATCCGAGCCCATACCGGCGGGTCGACCTTCAAGAACCCGCCGGGCGAGTCGGCATGGCGGCTGATCGACCGGGCCGGCTGCCGCGGCCTTGAACAGGGCGGCGCGAGGATTTCGGAGAAGCACGCCAATTTCCTGATCAATACCGGCGCCGCCACCGCCGCCGACCTCGAAGCCCTGGGCGAGGAGGTGCGGCGTCGGGTCTACGAGTCTTCGGGCATCCTGCTCGAATGGGAGATCCGCCGCGTCGGCCGGCCGTCGCCAGGGAGGGAGCCGGTGCAGGGAGCGCTGTGCTGATGATCCCCGCCGTCGTGATCGCTGTTCGTTCGGTTCCGCCCCTCACCCTCCCAGCCCTGCGGGCTGGCTCCCTCCCTCTCCCCGCTTGCGGGGAGAGGGCTGGGGCGAGGGGCCTGGTGTTGGGGAGGGGATGCCCGCTGTGAAAAAGGACGTAGCGCTCTTGATGGGCGGGTGGTCGCCCGAGCGCGAGGTGTCGTTGTCGAGCGGCCGGGAATGCGCGAAGGCCTTGCGCGACTGCGGCTATTGCGTGCGCGTCATCGACGTCGGGCGCGACCTCCCGGCTTTGTTGCACGCGCTCGAGCCGCGCCCCGACGCGATCTTCAACGCTCTGCACGGCGTCGGCGGCGAGGACGGGACGATCCAGGGCGTCTTCGAGATGCTCGGCATCCCCTACACCCATTCCGGCGTGCGCGCCTCGGCCCTGGCGATGCACAAGCCGAGCGCAAAGGAGCTCTTTGTCCGCGCCGGCCTGCCGGTTGTCGAAGGCGTGGTGGCGCACCGCAGCGAATTGGCGTGGCGCGATCCGCTGCCGGCCCCGTTTGTCGTCAAGCCGACCAATCAGGGCTCGACCTTCGGCGTGCGCATTGTCCACGCCGGCGACAATTCCTGGCACGAGGACGTCAAGGAGTGGCGTTTCGGCGACGAGATCCTGGTTGAACGCTATATTCCCGGGCGCGAATTGACCGCGGCGGTGATGGGCGAACGGGCGCTCGGCGTCTGCGAGATCATCCCGCGCAGCAGCAGTTTTTACGACTATACGGCCAAATATGCGCCGGGCGGCTCCGAGCACCTGGTTCCGGCGCCGCTGCCGCCGAAAGACTACGAATTCGTCCTTGACGTGGCGCTGCGGGCGCATCAGGCCCTCGGCTGCCGCGGCGTCAGCCGGGCCGATTTCCGCTATGACGACACCGGCGGGGGCGATGCCCGGCTCTATCTGCTCGAAATCAACACCCAGCCCGGCATGACGCCGACCTCGCTCGTCCCCGACATCGCCCGCCATGCCGGGATCGGTTTTGACGAGCTGGTCGCCTGGATTGTGGAGAATGCGGCATGCGGCGATTGAGAGCGCCTCTGCGCCTGCGATCCCGGCAAAAGGCGCGACCGTCCGGCGAGCCGCCGCGCCGGCGCGGGCTAATCGGCGAATTGTGCCGGATCGGCCTGTTCATCGTCGTGACGGCAATGACCGCCGGCGCCCTTCATGCCGGTCTGAGGTTCGGCCGGCCGAGCTCTGCCGCGGCGTTAACCGCGGGGATCGAGGATCGGCTGCTCGCGCTGAGCGCGCGGCTCGGCTTTGCCGTCAATGACGTTGCGGTCGAAGGCCGCCGCACGACCGACCCGGCGACCATTCTGAAGGCGCTCGGGGCGCGGCGCGGCACGCCGATATGGGCGGTCGATCCGGGCCGCGGCGCGGCGCGGCTCGCGGCTTTGCCGTGGGTCCGCTCGGCGCGGGTCGAGCGCCGCCTGCCCGGCACGATCCTTGTCCATCTGACCGAGCGCCGGCCGCTCGCCTTGTGGCAGCACGGCGGCAGGATGGAATTGATCGACCATGACGGCGCCGTGATCCCGATCGGCGATCTCGGCCGCTTTGCCAAATTGCCATTGGTCGTCGGCGAAGACGCCGCACGCCATGCCGACGCATTGATCGCGATATTGGGACGCGAGCCCGACCTCGCATCCCATGTCGCCGCCGCGATCTGGGTCGGCGACCGGCGCTGGAACCTGCGCCTCGACAATGCGATCGAGGTTCTGCTTCCGGCCGGCGATCCGGCTGCGGCCTGGGTCGAACTGGCCCGTCTGCAGCGCAACGGCGCGATCCTGAGGCGCGATGTACAGGCGATCGACATGCGGTTGCCGGACCGGACGGTCCTGCGCGTTGCCGCGCCGCCGCCCTCCGAGGACACGAAAAAGAAGGGACGCCCTCTGGCGAGAAATACGTGATGACGACGAGCGATGCCCGCCCGATCCGGGACAGGAGCGAGGAGGACAAGGCGAAGCCGCACCGTCCGCCGCTGCGGCCGCGCGGCAGCCTGGTGGCCGCGCTCGACATCGGCACCACCAAACTGTGCTGCCTGATTGCCCGGGTCGAGGCGGACGAGCCGCGCCTCGTCGGCGTCGGACACCAAGTTTCCCGCGGCCTCAAAACCGGCACGATCGTCGATCTCGAAGCCGCCGGCGCCGCGGTGCGCACCGCCGTGCACACGGCCGAGGAAATGGCGGGCGAGGAGATCAAGGGGGTCGTGGCCAACCTGTCGGGCGGTTTTGCCGCCTCGCGCATCGTCAAGGCCGAGATCGGCATCGCCGGCCGCGAGGTCGGCGACGCCGATCTGCGCCGCGTCCTCGAAGAGGGCTACAGATTGCGCGAGACCGGCGACCGCCAGGTCGTCCATTCCGTCCCGGTCGGGTTCTCGATCGACGACAGCCGCGGCATCCGCGATCCGCGCGGCATGTTCGGCGAGCGGCTCGGGGTCAACATGCATCTGGTCAGCGCCGGCGCCGGGGCCGTGCGCAACCACACCTCGGCGATCGGGCGCTCGCATCTCGAACTCGAAGCCCTCGTCGTCAGCCCTTACGCGGCCGGGCTCGGCTCTCTGGTCGAGGACGAGATCGCGCTCGGGGTGACCGTCGTCGACATGGGCGGCGGCACGACGACGATCGGCGTGTTTTTTGACGGCAATCTGATCTTTACCGATTCCGTGCCGGTCGGCGGCGGTCATGTGACCAACGACATCGCCCGCGGGTTGTCGACGCCGCTCGCCCATGCCGAGCGGCTGAAGACATTGCACGGCAGCGCCATTGCGTCGAGCGCCGACGAGCGCGAGATGCTGGCGGTTCCGCAGGTCGGCGAGGAGGAAGCCCACGCGACCCAGGTGCCGAAATCGCTGTTGGTCGGCATCATTGCGCCGCGCCTCGAAGAGACCTTTGAGCTGGTGCGCAGCCGATTGGAGGCGAGCGGGTTCGCCAAGCTCGCGGGACGGCGCATCGTCCTGACCGGTGGAGCCTGTCAGTTGCAGGGCGCGCGCGAACTGGCGGCCCTGGTTCTCGACAAGCAGGTGCGGACCGGGCGGCCCGTCGGGATCAAGGGGCTCTCCGAGGCGACGGCCGGACCGGCCTTTGCGACGGGCGTCGGGCTGTTGCATTTCGCCCTGTCCGAGCGCGCCGAGGTGGCACATGCGCGCGCCCCGGCGGCGGCCCTGCCGGGCGGTCTATTGGGCCGCGTCGGCCATTGGTTACGCGAAAATTTTTGAAGCACTTTTTGCTTTAGCACTGGCCCGGTCAGGCAGGTTGTGCGAAAGCAGGAGACATAAGGAGCGCGCCGGTTGAGGGGGAGCCCGAGCCTTCGGGCAGGATCAATGCGACGCGGCAGTGGAGGGGGAAAGGATGATCAGTCTCAGCATCCCGAAAGACGAACAGGAGATGAAACCGCGCATCACCGTCGTCGGGGTCGGCGGGGCCGGGGGAAATGCGGTCAACAACATGATCCGCTCGAACCTGATCGGCTGCGAATTCGTCGTCTGCAACACCGATGCCCAGGCCTTGCAGCAATCGGCGGCGCCGCGCCGGATCCAGTTGGGCGTCGGCGTCACCCGCGGCCTCGGCGCCGGCTCGCGGCCGGATGTCGGGCGCGCCGCGGCGGAGGAGGCGCTCGACGAGATCCTGGCGGCGATGCAGGGCTCCAACATGGTGTTCATTACCGCCGGCATGGGCGGCGGCACCGGCACCGGCGGCGCCCCGGTGATCGCCCGCGTCGCCCGCGAATCGGGCATTCTGACCGTCGGGGTGGTGACCAAGCCCTTCCAGTTCGAGGGCAGCCACCGCATGAAATTGGCCGAAGCCGGGATCGAGGAATTGCAGAAATTCGTCGACACCCTGATCATCATCCCGAACCAGAACCTGTTCCGCATCGCCAATGAGCGCACGACCTTTGCCGAGGCGTTCAAGATGGCGGACGACGTATTGCATTCCGGCGTGCGCGGCGTCACCGACCTGATGGTCATGCCCGGGCTCATCAACCTCGATTTCGCCGACATCCGCACGGTGATGAGCGAGATGGGCAAGGCGATGATGGGCACCGGCGAGGCCGAGGGCGAGCGCCGGGCCGTCGACGCGGCCGAGGCGGCGATCTCGAACCCGCTCCTCGAAGACGTGTCGATGAAGGGGGCGAAGGGCGTCCTGATCAACATCACCGGCGGCCCCGACATGACCCTGTTCGAGGTCGACGAGGCGGCCAACCGCATCCGCGAGGAGGTCGATCCCGAGGCCAACATCATTTTCGGTTCGACCTTTGACGAGACCTTGAACGGCAGCATGCGCATCTCGGTGGTCGCCACCGGCATCGACGCCGAGATTGCCAAGGAGACGCGGCCGACCCTGAGCCTCGTCAGCAGCCGCCCCGTCCCGTTGCGCGAAGCGACGGCGGGCGGCTACGCCCAGCCGATGCTGACCCAGAACGCCGTGCCGGCCGAGGCGGCGCGCGCCCAGGTTCAAGAGATGGGGGCCGAGCCGTTGCCGCCGGCGGCCGAAGCCGCCGAGACCGCGGCGATGCGGGGCGGCGCCTTTATCGCCCCGAAAGCCGTCGAGCCGGGCCGTCCGGCGGCGCTGACCCAACCCGCC